>CAMWRR010000005.1 GCA_947176715.1 uncultured Rikenellaceae bacterium
CCGTATGAGCGCCCCCCCTCTCGGGACTGTCAATACGGCGCGGGCGAGCGTCCACGACAGGGGCAGTTTGTGTTTCCGGGAGAACATCCACAGACCTATGAACATACCCACGGCCGCCCCGTGGCTGGCCAGCCCCCCCTGCCATATATACAGCACCTGCAACGGATTGCGCCAGAAGGAGGCGTCTTCGTAAAATATGCAATGTCCCAGACGGGAGCCTATTATCGTGCCCAAGAACGCATACGTCAGTATGCTGTCGAGCAGCTTGGGGTCGCGCCCCTCGCGTTTGAGTATATACCCGAACAGGTAATAGCCTATCACGAACGCCGCCATCCATGTGAGCGAATAGTATCTGATCTGGAAGTCGCCTATGGAGAGCAGGGCCGGATTGAAATTCCAATCTACGTATTGAAGCATATCTAAAATTTTGCGGCAAGTTATCACTTTTTTCGCTATGTCGCAAACCCTACATAGCTCCCCAAGGCCCGCACACCGCTCAGACACCCGCTCCGCGACGACAAAACGAAACCGGCATCCGCAGAGTCGGAATGGTTCGTTCCGGTCGCCCACCGACCGCACCCCCGACTAAATATTCCGGCTCCCTCCCCAAAGAGAGGGCTACCGGGTGAAGGCCCCTGTAAAAATTCATCCACACAACAAGCTGATTATAAGTATTTTACCCCCCACCCATCTGAATTTCACCTCTTCAGCGGCTCTGTTTTAAGGTTTTAGTTACTATCTTTGCGCTCTCTTACGACAAGGGTAAGGCCGCTTTATCGAGGGACAAGCCTCTTATTGAGGAGATAAAGCCGCAAAATAATAACACAAATAGACGTATAATGAAAAACTCGATCTTTCCCGCTCTTCGGGTGTTGGCGTGCGGTCTGTTATTGTTGACCGGTTGCGCCAAAGATGAGGTTCCGTCCGACTCAGACGCGACGGTAGTGAAGGATGTTTTCCCTTATCACCTGACCACGGAGGATTACAATGACGAGAACACCTACTACATGCTCAACGACAACGAGCCTTCGGAGGTGTTTTTCAACAATTCGGAGCGTTTGTTCTACACCGACCAGCCGTTGCAGATGACCTTCGACGACGACTTCTTCTTCCAGATTAGGTTCTACAGCCCCAGAGCATTGCCCAACGTGGTCATCTGGGCCAAGCTGGACGGCTACGACGAGCAATTCAAGCTCATGGAGTTGGACAAGCTGATGCCCCTGCAGCAACTCAGGGTAAGGCTTCCTTTCGACACCGAAAACATCACGGCCTACACACGTAGCGGCAAGAAGATAAAGATAATGGCCAACCCGCATCTCGACAAAGAGAGCCTCTCTTTCGAGGTAGAGTGCGACGCCCCCTATTGGAAGACGCTGCAGTCCATCAAGTTGCATTGGCGTATATATTTCAGCGCATATAATACGAATCAGGCGAGCTGGAAATACCCGCTCCGTGCCTATCAGGCGCGCGAGGCCGTAGCCATAGCTCTCAACCTCACCTATATGTTCTCCACCGACGAGTTCGTTCAGGCCTTGTACGGATGGGGACCTTTCTACGGCAACGACGGTGTTACGGAGATTCCGAAAGACAACGTGCTTAACAATATCCGTGCACAGAAAGGTCTGCGTTTCGGACACTGTACCGGCTACTACGGTTTGGGCGGCGGCGAGACCTTCGGCCTGCACGAGGAGGTCTTCTATGAGCACTACCCCGACGACGCGAGCGTCACCAACACCATATTCCACGAGTTGGCGCACTGTCTGGGCTACGGTCACGGCGGCAACATGACCTACGAGCCGCAGGCCCATCCGGGATGGCCAACCCTTTGCCACAAAGTCTACACCGAAATGGGTGTGCGCAAGGAGCTGCCTATATATTCGCGACGGTTCCTCCACACGCGGTATGTCGACGGCAGATATGCCAGCGACGGTTCGGCGCGCCACTATCACTTCCCGTCCAAATACATAATAGAAGACCCGGAGCTGGATGAGATAGACGGCGGACTCGGTAGCGGCAACGGATATCTCGGCACCGACCTCGGAGAGAAGGAGAACGCAACCGCCCTGTCGTTCAAGCTGGACTACAACACCGCCGGCGTAGGCGAGAAAGACTACATGCCCCGCGGCGTATCCGTCTACGGCGACAAGATGTATGTCACCAACGACATTCGTAAAGCAAACTTATCGTGGGATGTCTACGACCTCTCTACCGGGAAACCGGTACACGAGAAGCGCATGACTCAGTGGACCCTCCCCAACGGCAATGCCATGACTATCGGTACCCCTGTGGACATAATCCGCTCCAACGACAAGATATATCTTTGCGGAAGCAACAAGACGGTATTGGTATTCGACGCCGACAGCTACGAGTGCGTATCTACGGTAGGTATCGGTTTCGATGCCGTAGGTCTGGCGGCGGCCAACGGCATAGTGTATGCCTACAACGGTATCGCCAGAGCCATACCCGAACATCTGCTCTCACGCGGTTATGCCGCATCGAGCGACAATATCGGCACAAACAACAACAACTCGATTACTTCTGACTACAACGGCAACGTATATGCGGTCAGCTATACCGCCAAAAAGCTCATCAAGCTCGACCCCAAACACATACAGGCCGGCAAGGTAGAGACCGCCGACGAGATAGAGCTTGAATTCAGTCCGATGGGTGCGGCATGGAGCTCGGACGGACGTCTGTTCGTATCGTTCGACGGAAACCAAACGGACAAGAAGTTCTGCGAGGTAGACCCCCAATCGGGACGCATAATCAAGGACTACACCACAATAGGCGATATAGCACTCAAAAACCCGGCCAAGTGCATCATACGCCGTGGCACCCTATTCATAATAGACCGCGTGGGCGGCATGGCTCTCTATGCGGTGCCGTTAAGCGAACTGAAATAGTTATACCGTAAAACTGTTTGGAAAAATGAGACGATATATCAATATAGCACTGTTGTTAGTGGGTTCGCTCCTTTTCGTGCAGTGCTCGCTCTTGGACAAGATAATGGGCAAGGACAAAGACAAGGAGGAGACCCCCGCTACCGATAATAGCGAGGAGGAGGACGGCGACTACGTCAGCCACTGGTACTACTCCTACGACGCCATCGCGCTCATAAACAACGAGACGATGGGATTAGGCGCCGACGAGTTCAACCCCTATGCGGTGGCGGCGCTCGGCGACACACTCTTCGTAGCCAATGTAGCCGGCACTCCGAGCGTGATACTCTTCGACAAGGAGAATAACCGCCCCATCTCTACCGTAAGCGGATGGTCGGTCAACGGACAGGCCAAAGGCTTCGGCAGCCGTATAGAGGCCATCGTGCCTGCGAAGGATAGGCTCTATGTGGTAGAGCGCCAGTCGCGCATACATGTCTTCGGGCTTCCGGAGATGAACTATATCACCTGCATAGGTAGCGGCCATTGGAGCGGCCCCGTGTACCAGTCGCAGGCTCTGGCTGTGAAAGACGGCATAATCTATTCGCGAGAGAAGAAGGGAGAGGTCAGCCTCTACAAGGAAGAGGACGCCACCCCCGAGAACTACGAGAAGGTACAGCGTTACAAAAGGGTTGCCGCAATGCCGGGCGTAGGGGCGAACAACGGGTTCAACCCCCACTACATGGAGTTCGACACTCTGGGCAACATCAGACTGACCGATTACGAGGGCATGGCCATACGCACGCTCGACCCCTCGTTGGTGACCGACGACATGAAGGACTATACATCTATAGACGTTGCCGGCAAGGAGCTGTTGACGCAGACATTCAAACCCCGCACATTCGCCTCTTTGGACGGTCGCCTCTACGTGACGGGCAACAACGGCGCCATCAACATATACGACAACGAACAGAAAGAGTGGGTCAAGACGCTCAAGTCGATCAAAGGATTCTCATTCGGCAACCCCGAGCGCGCATACGCCGACGGCAACATACTTTGGGTGTCGGATATAAACAACAAGACACTGGTCAAGGCGGGAGTGTTCAAAAACGAGATACGCGAATATTCATACATAACCGCCAATGTCGTGGAGGTGACCGTAGCCGCCGCCACATACGGCGAAGAGCCCGAAACGTTCTACGTGGATATCGCCACGCATGAGGTTGTAGAGTCGTTCGGGAGGTAGACATCCGCGTTTATGGTTGAGGACAGGAGCCGTTTTGCGACTCCTGTTTTTTTATTCTCTCCGGGGAAATTCTCCCCGCCACGAGGCGCGAGAGGCGATAATTTTCTACGAAACTCTTTTTTTTATAACTTTGTAGCAGAGTGCCGGAGTGTATCCGGCGGTCATTGTAAAGATATTCAAAATGATAAAAGAGATAATAAAATACATAGCCACCATAGCGGCCGCACTTCTCATAGCCCCGGTAGCGCAAGGCCAGCGCGACACCTCCGACATGCGCAACCTCTCCCTGACCGAGAGGGGACGTCTGCTCTCGCGGGCCAAGTTCATGACCTACCCCAAGGCGGCCATAGCCGACACCGCATCGTTCGGCTCGTCGGTATACCACGCCTCGCTCGGCGGAGATTGGCGTTTCCGCTATTTCGGCTCCGTCGACGAGCTGCCCGACGGCTACTGCAAACCCGATTTCGACGACTCGGGCTGGGACACTCTCAGGGTGCCGTGCAGTTGGGAGGAGGCCGGCATAATAAAGCCCTCCGACACCCTTTCGGCCAAAAAGGGCGAGAAGCCCCGTCTGCCCGAGAAGCTGCCGGTGGGTGTCTACCGCAGCACGTTCGTGGTGCCTTTCGACTGGGACGAGCGTCAGATATTGCTCGACATGGAGCGGTTCGGGGCGGCGGCCACGGTATGGATAAACGGACGCAAGGCCGGTTACGCCGAGGATCCCTCCACACAGGCCGAATTCGACATAACGGGCCTGTGCGTGGAGGACATCAACACCATAGCGATAGAGAGCCACCTCTACGGCAAAGGGTCGCTCATGGAGGGGAGCCGCACACCCCGCACCTCGGGGCTGGCGGGCGACATCTACATAGTGTGCCAGCCCAAGGTCAGACTCAGCGACCTGATAGCGGTAACGAGCCTCGACGACACCTACGCCAACGGCATGTTGCAGCTGGGCGTGGTGGTCAAGTCGCACTACCTCAACCCCAAAGAGTTGAAGGTCTACTACGAGTGCTTCGATGCCGACGGCAAATCGGTAGGCAAGGATAGCAAATACACCCGTCTGCAGATGCGTCTGCAGGACACCGTCTACTTCAACCTGCCCATAAAGGATGTGCACCGTTGGAGCGCCGAAGACCCCTATCTGTACCGCATAAGGGTCGCCACCCAGAAAAACGACGGCCGTTACTCCGAGTTCATCAACGCCCGCATAGGCTTCCGCACGAGCGAGGTATCGGGCCGCGAGCTGCTCGTCAACGGCAAGCCGGTCAAGATTAAAGGGGTGGTTATGAGAGAGTACGGCAACGACAGCCTCGCAAACACCCTCTCGGAGCTTAAAAAGCTCGGCGTCAACGCCATACTCACCCAGCCCATGACACCGGAGTTCTACGACCTGTGCGACGAGCTAGGCTTTTATCTCTTCGACCAAGCGGCCATAGAGTCGACGAGCATGGGCGAGGGGCTCTACAAGGGGCAGTCGCTGGCCAACGACCCGGCATGGCTCGCCTCGTTCCTCTACCGCACCGAGAACGTGATGCAGCGCGACAAGGCGCACCCCTCGGTGGTGGCATGGTCGATGGGCTACCGCTCCGGCAACGGCTACAACATGTACAAGGCCTACCTCAACCTCAAAGCCAAAGACCCCACCCGTCCCGTATGTTACGGCGGAGCGGGCTTGGAGTGGAACACCGATATATTCTGCCCCGTCAACCCCGCCTACAAGACGCTCGCCGAGTGGGCGACCAAAGGCGACAGACCGTGCGTCGTAGAGGAGTACGCCGCCGACACCGCCACATTCGACAAGGTGTGGGACATAGCCGGGCGCAAAGGCTCCGGCGTGCAGGGCGGCTTTATGTTCGACGCCCGCAAGCTGTTGGCCGACAGCACACTGCAAGCTAAGGTAAAGGAGCGTTTCGCCCCGGTCAGCATAGCCCGTAGCGACAGCATAGCCGAGGAGGTGATAATAACCGACGAGTGCACGTTCCTCTCGCTCGACAGCTTCGACATAAGATGGACCCTGACTAACGTCAGCGGCAAACGCATATCTTCCGGCATATTCACGGAGCCTATCGCACCGGGCGAGAGCGCCGCCATAAGGGTAGTCAAGGAGGGGGCCGCACTTCCGGCGGGAGAGCTGCTGTTCACCCTCACCGTAAAGGGCAAAAGAGGTGTCGGCACGACCGATGTTCTGAAACTGAAGATGTGATGGCGATAGTCGTATTGATAATATATCTGGTGCCGTTGCTGATAGTCGAGCTGGCTATCATAGCGTTGACGTGTCTGCTCACATTCGCGTTCGACCGCAACCGCAGGATAGTGCACACGGTGTCGCACATAATGTCGGGGAGCATAACCTACCTCTCAGTATTATGGCGCATGAAGAGCCGGGGCATGGAGAACATAGAGAGGGGCAAGAGCTACATAGTGACGGTCAACCACCAAAACATGCTCGACATACCGGTATGTTACTCGTTGCCGTTGCACTTCAAGTGGGTATCCAAACGCGAGGTTCTCAAGATGCCCATCTTCGGCTGGGTGTTGCGTCTGCGGGGCGACATAGCCATAGAGCGTGGCGGAACGGCCAGCACCATAAAGCTATTCAAGCGCGCCAAGGAGGTGACCTCCGGCGGGTGCTCGATAATAATATTCCCCGAGGGCACGCGAAGCAAGAGCGACGCCATGGGACGCTTCAAGGACGGCGCATTCATCATGGCCAAGGAGTGCGACACGGAGATACTGCCCGCGGTAATCGACTACCGTTATCGCACCCGCAACCTCTTCGGACGCAAGATAGCCGTACCCGACCGCATAACCCTCACCGCCCTGCCGCCGATAGGTTTGGAGACGGTGCGGACCAAGAGCGCGGAGGAGTTGCGCGACATGACCAAAGAGACGATGGCCGCGGCATTGGAGAGGATACGCGCCGGACATAACGCATAAAAGAGAAAGTTTGATAATATAGATGGCAGAGACAATCAGCTACACCGAGGAGAACATCCGCACCCTCGACTGGAAAGAGCACATAAGGCTCCGTCCCGGCATGTACATAGGCAAGCTCGGCGACGGCAGCTCCCCTGACGACGGCATATACATACTCATCAAGGAGGTGATAGACAACTCCATAGACGAGTATGCCATGGGCAACGGCAAGAGCATAGACATAACCATAGAGGACAAAGCGGTAACCATACGCGACTACGGCCGCGGCATCCCCCTCGGAAGCCTCGAGGCGGCGGCATCCAAGATGAACACCGGCGGCAAGTACGACTCCAAGGCCTTCAAGAAGTCGGTGGGGCTCAACGGCGTCGGCATAAAGGCGGTCAACGCCCTGTCGTCGAGCTTTGTCATCACCAGTGTACGCGACGGACGGAGCCGCACGATAGAGTTCTCAGCGGGCAACCTCGTGAGCGACAACGAGTGCGACACCACGCAGAAGAACGGCACGCAGGTATCGTTCACGGCCGACGAGAGCGTATTCGGCCCCTACGGCTACAATCTCGAATATATCGAGACTATGGTCAAGAACTACACCTATCTCAACTCGGGCCTCACAGTACGTCTCAACGGCACCCCCTACCTCTCCAAGGAGGGGCTTCTCGACCTGCTCGGCGACACCCTCTCCGAAGAGCCCGTCTACAAGCCCATACACCTCAAGGGCGAGGACATAGAGATAGCCATGACCCACGGCAACGGCTACGGCGAGACCTACTACTCGTTCGTCAACGGCCAGCACACCACGCAGGGGGGCACCCACCAGGCCGCTTTCCGCGAGTCGGTGGTGAAAGTGGTGCGGGAGTTCTATCGCAAGGACTTCGACGCCAACGACATACGCATGTCGATAATAGGCGCCATAAGCATAAAGGTGGAGGAGCCCCTCTTCGAGTCGCAGACCAAGACCAAGCTCGGCTCCAAGGATATGGCCCCCGGAGGCCCGGTGAGCGTACGTCAGTTCGTGGCCGACTTCATGCAGGAGCTCGACAACTACCTGCACAAGAACCCCGAGACGGCCGAGGCACTGTTGCGCAAGATACTCGAATCGGAGAAAGAGCGCAAGGGGGTCGACGACCTGCGCAAGAAGAAGAACAAGAGCGCAAAGAAGACCAGCCTCAACAACAGCAAGTTGCGCGACTGCCGCATACACCTGGGCACCAAGAACGACCGCGCCGAGGAGTCGACCATATTCATAACCGAGGGCGACTCGGCCAGCGGCTCCATAACCAAAAGCCGCGATGTCAACACACAGGCGGTATTCTCCCTGCGGGGCAAGCCGCTCAACACCTTCGGGCTGACCAAGAAGGTGATATACGAGAACGACGAGTTCAACCTCTTGCAGGCGGCGCTGGACATAGAGGACGACATAGAGAACCTGCGCTACAACAAGATAGTGATAGCCACCGATGCCGATGTGGACGGCATGCACATACGGCTTCTGATGATAACCTTCTTCATAAAGTTCTTCCCCGACATAATACGTCGCGGCCACCTATACATATTGCAGACACCCCTGTTCCGCGTACGCAACAAAAAGGAGACCTGCTACTGTTACAGCGAGGAGGAGAAGCAGGCCGCCATAGCCCGCCTCAAAAGCGGCGTGGAGATAACTCGGTTCAAAGGTCTCGGCGAGATATCCCCCGACGAATTCAGGGGTTTCATCGGCGCCGACATGAGGCTCGACAAGGTGCGCATGAGCAAGGAGGACCCCATAAGCGACCTGCTCGAATTCTACATGGGCAAGAACACCAGCGAACGCCGCGACTTCATCATCGACAACCTCCGCATGGAGACCGACATGGTCGAGGGGTCGCAGACCCCTATTTGATAAACTATACCGGAGGTGAAGTTCGCGAAACAAGGTGAACACAGCGTCTTCGGGAGATTTTAAGATGTACAACCCCCTCTTTGATAAACTGCAACGGAGGTGAAGTAAGCAAGGTGAACACAGCGTCTTCAATACGCTGATTTTTAACACGGCATTTCAAAAAGACCGTGACAGTGTTCGCCCCGCAAGGTACGAAAAAGCCGATGACGAACGGATAACATAAAGACATTTTCAACAGATGGCAGATATAGACAACGAAGATATTTTCGACGAAGAGGAGAGCTATCCCGCCGAGGAGGCCGAAGAGACCGACGCCGAGGGCGAAGAGGAGGCCGAGGGTGCCAACATGCACCGCTTCACGCGTCTCACCGTAGAGGAGGGAGGCGTAAGGAAGCTCACCGGCATGTACAAGGAGTGGTTTTTGGACTACGCCTCGTACGTGATACTCGAACGCGCCGTACCTCACATAACCGACGGTCTCAAACCGGTACAGCGCCGCATACTCCACGCCATGAAGCGCATGGACGACGGGCGTTACAACAAGGTGGCCAACATCATAGGCAACACCATGCAGTACCACCCCCACGGCGACCGCTCCATAGGCGACGCCCTCGTACAGATGGGGCAGAAGGAGCTGATGATAGACTGTCAGGGTAACTGGGGCAACATACTCACCGGCGACAGCGCGGCGGCACCCCGTTACATAGAGGCGCGTCTCTCCAAGCTGGCGTTGGAGGTGGCGTTCAACCCCAAGACCACCGAGTGGATGCTCTCGTACGACGGCCGCAATCAGGAGCCGTTGACGCTCCCCATGAAGTTCCCGTTGCTGCTTGCGCAGGGTGTGGAGGGCATAGCCGTCGGGTTGGCGTCGAAGATATTGCCCCACAACTTCAACGAGCTGATAGAGGCGTCGATAGCCCACCTCAAAGGCGAGCCGTTCGAGCTGTACCCCGACTTTCCCACCGGCGGCGCCATAGACATCTCGCGCTACAACGACGGTCTGCGCGGAGGGGTGGTGCGCGTCAGGGCCAAGATAGTAAAGGTCGACAACCGCACGCTCGCCATCACCGAGATACCCTACGGCAAGACCACCTCGGCCACCGGCAAGCGCAGCAAGGGCAAGGAGAACTCCTCTATCATCGACTCCATCATAAAGGCCAACGAGCGCGGCAAGATAAAGATAAAGAGCATAGACGACAACACCGCCGCCACCGCCGAGATACTGATACACCTCGGCCCGGACGTATCGGCCGACAAGACCATAGACGCCCTCTACGCCTTTACCGACTGCGAGATATCCATATCGCCCAACTCGTGCGTGATAGTCGACCGCAAGCCGTGCTTCATGGGTGTGAGCGACATATTGCGCCACTCGGCCGACACCACCCGCTCGTTGCTGGGTAAAGAGTTGGAGATAGAGCTTCGCGAGCTGGGCGAGGAGTGGCACATCAGCTCGCTCGAGAAGATATTCATCGAGAACCGCATCTACTACAAGATAGAGGAGTGCGAGACGTGGGAGGAGGTGCTATCCACAATAGACAAAGAGCTGGAGCCATACAAGAAGCTGTTCTTCCGCGAGATAACCGACGACGACATTGTCAAGCTCACCGAGATAAAGATCAAACGCATCTCCAAATTCGACTCTTTCAAGGCCGACGAGCACATCAAGTCGATAGAGGAGCGCATCGGCACCGTCAAGAACCATCTGGAGCACCTCACCGACTACGCCATCGACTACTACCGCCGCATAGGCGACAAATACGGCAAGGGACACGAACGCCGAACAGAGATAAAATCGTTCTCCGCCATAGAGGCCACCAAGGTAGCGGTATCGAACGCCAAGCTCTACGTCGACCGCAAGGAGGGCTTCTTCGGCACGGGCGGCGCAATGAAAAAGGAGGAGTTCGTGTGCGACTGCTCCGACATAGACGACGTTATAGCGATATGCCGCGACGGCGACTACACCATAACCAAGGTGAGCGAGAAGGCATATTTCAAGAAGGACATAATCTACATAGGGGTGTTCGTCAAAGGCGACGAGCGCACCATCTACAACGTGCTCTACCGCGACGGCGCGGCGGGCGACTACATGATGAAGCGTTGCGCCATCAAGGGCATCACCCGCGACAAGGTCTACAACCTCACCAAGGGGACCCCGGGGTCGGAGATACTGCACCTTAGCGTCAACCCCAACGGCGAGGCCGAGGTGCTGAAGGTATATCTCAAGCCGCGTCCGAGGCTAAAGAAGCTGATAGTCGACCTCGACTTCTCGGCCCTCGCCATCAAAGGACGCTCCTCGCAGGGCAACCTCTTCCAGAAGAACCCCATACACAAGGTGGTGCTCAAAGAGAAAGGGGTGTCGACGCTCGGCGGCATAACGGTGTGGTTCGACGAGAACGAACGGCGACTCAACACCGACGGCCACGGCACCGAGGTGGGCACATTCGAGGGCGACGACAAGACCATTGTGATACGTCGCCGCGGCAGCTACTACACGGCCGGCTACGACACGGGGCTGCACTTCCCCGAGGATCTGCTCTCGGTAAGCAAGTTCTCGCCCGACCGTATCTACACCGCCGTTCTCTGGGACGCATCGCAGGGATTCTTCTACCTCAAACGCTTCAAGACCGAGCCGTCGGAGCGCGAACAGCTATTCATAGACGAGAGCGAGGGTTCGTACTTGGTAGCCGTCACGGGCGACCGCTTCCCCCAGCTCAAAATAACGTTCGGGGGGGCCAACGCCTCGCGTCCCGAGGAGGTGATAGACGCCGACGAGTTCATACGCGTCAAGGGGTGCAAGGCCAAAGGCAAGAGGGTTACCGCCTATCAGGTGGAGAAATTAGAGTTCATAGAGCCTCTGCACAAGGAGACCCCGGCCGACCCGTCGGAGGGGATGGGCGACGAACCGGTAGCCGACACCGCCGTAACCGACCCGGACGAAGAACAAACCGTAGAACAGTCGCTTTTCGGCGACGAGCTGTAGTGTCATGCCGCTGTTTCTGATAGGATATATGGGGTCCGGCAAGAGCACGCTCGGACGCGGTGTAGCAGCCGCCTTGGGATGGCGTTTCATCGACACCGACAAGGAGATAGAACGCCGTGAGGGGATGTCGGTAAGCGAGATATTCGCCACACGAGGGGAGGAGGCGTTCCGCCGCATGGAGCGCGACCTGATAGCCTCCGTATCGCCCGACGAGCAGGTGGTGGTGTCGACGGGAGGGGGCGCCCCCTGCCACTTCGACAACATGGAGCGCATGAACGCTGCGGGGGTGACCGTCTATCTGAAGATACCCGCCGGAGCGTTGGCGCACAGACTGCTCGCAAGCCGTACGCGACGCCCCCTGATAGAGGGCAAGAGCCCCGAGGAGCTATGCGCCTTCGTAGAGGAGCACCTTGCCATGCGCGAGCCATACTACAGCCGCGCCGCACATGTCATAGAGGGTGTGGGGATACGCCCCGAGCACATAATAGAGACGTTGCGCGCAGACGGAGAGGAAAAGGCACCGGACTGGCAAGACGCCGAGAGAGTTAAAGAATAAATCGAACAAATACCATGAAGAAAATTTTCACCATCCTGTTTGCGGCGGCCGCTCTGACCGGTTGCAACGATGCCGCGCCCGTCTATTGGGAGGAGATAGAGATCGACCGTCAGGGGGGCGGCCTTACGGCCGAATTCAACTACCCGTTCCGCTTCGGAGGCATCGACTCGGTGACCACGCTCATAAACGCCACCATAGAGGAGCGTCTCAAAGAGGGTGTCATGTACGAATATCCCGACCTCACCCTCGACTCGGCCCTCAACCTGCTCATAGAGAGCAAGGAGGCCGACACGGTGCTCGTGCGCATACCCTACGAGCTGATGTCCGACGGAGCCGTGTACCGCACAAAAGGTGTGGAGTCGGTGATGCTCGACAAGTACAGCTACACCGGCGGGGCCAACGGAATGGCCGAACGCATATACCTCAACTTCGACCCCGCCACGGGACGCCTCCTCTCCGACGACGAGCTGTTCTCATCCGCCGACAAGCTCCGTCGCATGATAGCGGACCGCTTCTCGGAGTCGGTAGACGAAGATTACGCGCTCTTCGAGGGTCTATCCATAGACAGCCTGCCTCTGCCCCGTCAGATAGGGTTCGACTCCATAGGGGTGGTGGCCTACTACAACCTCTACGAGATAGCGCCCCGTTCGTCGGGAGCGGTGGAGATACACATCCCTTACGACGAGACCGACGGCATAGTGTTGCGCGACGTATCGGAGGTAAGATAATAGCCCGCACATTTTTCACCGGCACCCGATAGAAGCTCGCCCCGACCGAGGTAAAATACATTGCAATGGATATAACCACATCCGAGATAGCCGCCGTATGCGGAGGCTCTCTCGACGGAGCGGACGTCGCCGTCTCCGCATTCATATTCGACTCGCGTCGTGCGGTCGACGACCCACACGCCATATTCGTAGCCCTGAAAGGGGCCACCCGCGACGGGCACGACTACGTCGACGGACTGCGCGAACGCGGCATACGCAACTTCATAGTATCGACAGATTATCCGACGGGCGACTTGCGTCCCGACGAAGCGTTCGTAAGGGTGGCCGACACCCTTGCGGCGTTGCAGGCGGTGGCCTCGCGGATGCGCAGAGGTCTCTCGGGACACGTGGCCGCCGTGACGGGGAGCAACGGCAAGACGATAGTCAAAGAGTGGATAGCCGCCTTGTGGAGCGACCGCGACAAACGTCTGTTCGTCAGCCCCAAGAGCTACAACTCGCAGCTCGGCGCGGCCCTGTCGCTGACCATGTGCGACGGCGACGAGGCCATGACGGTGATAGAGGCGGGCATATCGTCGCACGGCGAGATGGCGCGGTTAGAGGCTATGATAAGGCCCGACATCACCATTGTGACCAACATAGGCGAGGCCCACAGCGCGGGATTCGCATCGCGTGCCGACAAGCTCCGCGAGAAGCTATCGCTCGCAAAAGGCTCGGCCGCCGTGATATACCCTGCTGACCACAAGGAGATAGACACCGCCGTAAAGGAGCTGTATGGCAGCGACAGGCTCTATCCGTGGGGCTTAGGCGAGGGTGCCGCGTTACGCATAATATCGCGCAGGGTGCAGGGAACCGCCACCGTGGTTGAGTTCACCGCAAACGGCCGTAGCTTCAATGTTGTCTTGCCCTTTACCGACACGCCGTCGGTAGAGAACGCCATGTCGGCACTGGCATTCTACGCATGCTCCGACAGCCTCTACGGAGGCGACATGCTCTCGGGAGCCGTGGAGAGGATAGGCGGACTGCGTCCCGTGGCCATGAGGCTGGAGAGGAGGCGCGGCATATACGGCTCCGTCATACTCAACGACAGCTACAACAGCGACATAGGCTCGCTCGCCATAGCCCTCGACCGTCTCGAGGAGATCTCCCAGGGGGCCTCCAAAACGGTGATAATGTCGGACATAGCCCAGTCGGGATACACGCCCGGCGAGCTATATTCGCGAGTGGCGGCCATGATGCGGTCGCACGGCATAGACAAGCTCTACGCCATAGGCGGGGAGATAACATCCGCAAGGGAGCTATTCGACGGCATAGATGCCGAGTTCTTCCTCTCCACAGAGGAGTTCGCGGAACGGTTCGACCGCAAACGGGCAGAGGGTGCCGCAATATTGCTCAAAGGGGCGCGCTCGTTCGCATTCGAGCGCATCAGCCGCATGTTAGAGGAGAAACGCCACTCCACCGTGATGGAGATAGACCTCGGGGCCATCTGCTTCAACCTCAACTACCACCGCGAGCGTCTGCGTCCCGGCGTTAAGACGGTGGCCATGGTCAAGGCCTCGTCGTACGGACACGGCGGCGTGGAGGTGGCCGCGGCACTCGAGAAACGTCACATCGACTACTTCGCCGTAGCCTACGCCGACGAGGGTGTCGTGCTCCGCGAGGGGGGCATCACCACCCCTATAATAGTGCTCAACAGCGAGCCGAGCGGATTCGCCGCCATGATAGACTACTCGTTGGAGCCGGAGATATACGACTTCGAGTCGCTCGACCTCTTCTGCGACGAGGTGCGCAGAGCCGCCGAATCGCACTACCCTATCCACATCAAGTTCGACACCGGCATGCACCGTCTCGGCTTCGGACCGGAGGAGGTGGACGCCTTGGCCGAACGTCTGCGCGGCGACCGCACCGTGCGGGTACGCTCACTATTCTCACACTTCACATCGAGCGACAACCCCGACCACGACGACTTCACCCGCCGTCAGATAGCCCTCTTCGGCCAGATGAGCGACAAGCTGCGGAACGCCCTCGGCGACGACACGATACTGCGCCACATATCAAACACATGGGGCATAGAGCGCTTCCCCGAGGCGCAGTTCGACATGGTGCGTCTGGGGCTCGGCCTCTACGGCATAAGCCCCTTTGCCCAAGGGCTGCAAAGCGTGGCGTCGCTCAAAAGCGTAATATCGCAGATAAGGCGTCTTCCCGCAGGCGAACGGCTCGGCTACAACAGGCGCGGCACAGTGGAGCGCGACTCGGTGATAGCGACCGTACCCATAGGCTATGCCGACGGTCTCAGACGCGCCCTCAGCTGCGGCGGCTGGTCGTTCACAGTACACGGACACAAGGCCCCGATAGTGGGCAACATCTGCATGGACGCCTGCATGATAGACATCACCGGCATACCCGCCGAGGTGGGCGACGAGGTAACCGTATTCTCCGGCAGCGACGAGATAGTGGCCATGGCCGACACCCTCGACACCATTCCCTACGAGATACTGACGCTGATAGCTCCGCGTGTGAGAAGGGTCTATTTCGACTGACATGTGCCACAGTGTCTTACATTAAACCGCCCTCTGCCCGAGGTGTGGTTTATTTATGTACGGTTATCCCTATTTGCACAAACCCGTACAAACCAACATACACACCGAAAAGACGACACACGAAAAGGTACGAATTCATTACTTTGCAAACAAGATTTTGAATCGTATCGACATGAAAATATTACTCAATCCCGAATACGAAAATCTCCGCCCTTTCATAGAGAGACTGGCCGACGCATCGCCCGTCGTAACCGGAGAGACGATATACGACGGCCGCAACCGCACAGAGATATTCGAGACGTCAGGAGTAAAGGTCGCCGTCAAGAGCTACAACCGCATGACTGCGTTCAACCTTATGATATACGGCACGTTACGCAAGAGCAAGGCCATGCGTGCCTACGAGCACGCCCGCAAGTTGCATCGGGCCGGAATAGATACCCCTGAGGAGATCGCAGCCGTAGAGGTACGTCGCCGCGGCATGATGAGACGGTGCATCTTCGTATCGCTATACTCCGACTATCTGCCGCTCCGACCCGTAACCGAGCGTTTCACTAATAACGAACGCGACAAAGCCGTATTGGACGCATTAGCTAAGTTTCTGGCGAAGTTGCACATGGCCGGCATACTGCACAACGACCTCAATATCGACAACATACTATACAAAGAGACCGTCGCTCAGGACGGCACTGCCGGTTATCGCTTCCAGCTGATAGACACCAACCGCATGACATTCGGACGGCGGCTCTCGGTCTATCGCCGGATGGACAACCTGCGGCGCCTGTCGTGCAACGTTCCCGCCTATCTCTACATTCTCGGCAAATATGCCGAAGCCATGAATACCGATACCGAATATATTCTCTTGAAAGGCACACTCAAAAGATTCCTTTTCGAATGGCGCAAACGGACGGAACATAAGATAAAGAGTATCGCCAAAGAGAGGTAACTGTATGCACGAGTCGTTGTGGTTTTACGTAACAATATTCAACAGCCGGTCTCTCCAGTTTTTGACCATTTCATAAATATATCGCTATCTTTGCAAAGGCTCAAAACCGATAATCAGCAAAAGCGAAGTCATGGCACACTCGATACTTATAATATATACCGGCGGCACCATCGGTATGAAGACCAACCCCGAGACCGGAGCGCTGGCACCGTTCAACTTCGACCAGATAGAGACGGAGGTCCCCGAGCTGAAGAAGTTCGGCATAGGCATAGACACTCTCACCTTCTCTCCGCTGATAGACTCATCGAACATCACCCCCGACGAATGGGTACGCATGGCCACGGTGATAAAGGAGCACTATTACAGATACGACGGCTTCGTGGTTCTCCACGGCACCGACACCATGTCGTACTCGGCCTCTGCCCTGAGCTTCATGGTGCAGAATCTCGACAAGCCGGTAATATTCACCGGGAGCCAGATACCTATAGGCGTACCCCGCACCGACGGCAAGGAGAATCTCATAACGTCGGTGGAGATAGCCGCCGCCAAAGACAGCGACGGCAAACCGTTGGTTCCCGAGGTGTGCGTCTACTTCGAGAACCACCTGTTCAGAGGCAACAGAACCTCCAAATACAGCGCCGACCACTTCAACGCCTTCCGCTCCTACAACTACCCGCCACTGGCCGAGGCCGGCATCGACATAAGATATAACCTGCCATATATAAGGAAGATGGACGCCTTTCTGCCCAGCTTCGACATATCCACCGAGCTGTCGCCCTACGTGGCCGTGCTGAAACTCTACCCCGGCATATCGCGCTCCATAGTGAGAGGCATACTGGCCAACCCCGAGGTCAAAGGGGTGGTCATGGAGACATTCGGCTCGGGCAACGCCCCCATGTACGAGTGGTTCCTCGACGAGATACGCGAGGCCATCGAACGCGGAGTCACCATACTCAACATCACGCAATGTTCTGTCGGAACCGTCAACATGGAGATATACGACACCGGCAAGGCCCTCAAATCGATAGGCGTGGTAAGCGGAGGCGACATGACCGTAGAGGCCGCCATCACCAAAATGATGTACCTCTTGGGCAAGGGGCTCGACAGAGAACAGCTCATACGCCAGCTGTCGGCACCCATAAGGGGCGAGATGACGCATCCGGGGATGTAGCCTCTCCGGACCGCGACCATATACCCGTATGTCACCCGCACTTTTTTCATCCCCATGCACGACACCTGTCTTAATGACGCGCCGACGGCACGACACACCCCCAACTGTGCCGACAAGAGGTGCGGCGGCACAAAACCACAACACCTAATACATTGATTATTTAAATGTTACCGTCGCCACAACAAAAAATTATCCGTGCCGTCTATCTTTTATAACTTCTCGCCCAACCGGGCAAAATCGCGTACACGGAAGCGACCGTTTACGGAAAAATGATTACAAAATGAAAAAATTATTGAGTCAATAGGTACGAGTTATTATAAATAATCGTATCTTTGTTTATCGTTTCCATGCCTTGCACCGTCCCAAAGTGTGCGACAGAGACAATGCCGGGCATGGGTACACAGGCGGTAACGCAATGATTTTGAACAAAAAACAAGTTAAAATATTAATCAATTAAAAGAAGTACTAATTCAAAAACAAGCGTTTTTATCATGAAAAAACTTTTTGCAATCTTGACAGTTGTAGGTGCGCTCACCTTCTCGACTGCATCGGCTTTCGCACAAAGTGAAGAATCTGCAGCTTCTACCACCACCGAAGAGGTAGTCGTTTCGGAAACGGATGTCGAAGGCGAACCCATGCACCAGATACTGAAAGCTCAGTTCCTCGATGGCGGTGCAGGCTGGATGGCTCCCCTTCTGCTCTGCCTTGTCATAGGTTTGGCTATCGTTATCGAGCGCGTTATCTACCTGAACCTCTCTACCACCAACACCAAAAAGCTCCTCGCTAAAGTCGAAGAGGCTCTCAACAACGGCGGCGTAGAGGCGGCTAAAGAGGTTTGCCGCAACACCCGCGGTCCCGTGGCAAGCATATTCTATCAGGGTCTCGACCGTTACAACGAAGGTATCGAAGTTGTAGAGAAATCGGTTGTATCTTACGGTTCTGTACAGATGGGTCAGCTCGAAAGCGGTCTTTCATGGATCTCATTGTTCATCGCTCTTGCCCCCATGCTCGGTTTCATGGGTACTGTGGTCGGTATGATCGAGGCGTTCGACTCTATCACCGTTGCTGGTGACGTATCTCCCGCATTGGTTGCAGGCGGTATCAAAGTGGCCCTCCTCACCACCGTCGGCGGTCTTATCGTAGCTGTCATCCTCCAGTTGTTCTACAACTACCTTATCTCTAAGGTGGACAGCCTCGTGCTGAGCATGGAAGATTCGTCTATCTCTCTGATGGACATCATCACCAAGTTCAACCAGAAGAACCGCTAATAAACGGCCTGCAAGGGCTCTTTTTTAAAGTTTTTACTTTACAAGAATCATGAAATACTTATCAATCATAAGAATCGTATTGATAGTGATCTCCGTTGCGATCGTAGCCATTGCATTCCTCACGCAGGGATCGGCTCCCGAGCCCAACGTGGACGCTATGCTGAGATGGACTTATGCGATGGTGGGTATAGCTACGTTATGCGCGGTGCTACTCCCCTTGATCAATATCGCTAAGAATCCCAAATCGGCCGTACGTTCGCTTATCGGCGTGGCAATAGTTGCCGTGATAGTGTTGATAGCTTACGCGCTCTCTGACGCAACGCCTGTCTACACTCCCGGTAGGGCAGAGGGCTACACCGACGCTCTTGAGCTCAGATTAAGCGACACCGGTCTGATCACTACCTATTTAGCTTTGGGTATCGCGGTCGTTTCGATCGTAGTGACCGAAGTTTACAATCTGTTTAAATAGCGAAATGCCCTAAGGGCGCCTTTAAATACCCGGATAATGGCAAAAAGAATTCAAGAAATCAACGCAGGCTCAATGGCCGACATCGCTTTCTTGCTTTTGATCTTCTATCTGGTCTCTACTACGATGAACGTCGACTCTGGTCTGCAACGTATGTTGCCCCCTTACATCGACCCCTCTGAACAGCAGCAGACCAATAAGGTCAATAAGAGGAACACCCTCTTGGTATTTGTCGACGCGCACGACCGACTGATGGTTCAGTCGCAGATCGCTCAGGTGGAGGACCTTAACGCTATCGTTAAGGAGTTCATCCTCAACCCTCAGGATCGCGAAGACATGCCCGAGAAAGTGATGGAGAAGATTGACCTGATCGGTGAGTACCCCGTAGGGAAAGGTCTGGTTTCGCTTCAGAATGACCGTGCAACCAGTTACGACATGTACATGCGTGTGCAGAACGAGCTGGTGAGAGCGTTTAACGAATTGCGCGACGAACTGGCCGCCGAGAAGTTCCTCGGCAAGACGTTCGACGAGCTTAACGATAACGAGAAGAAAGCCATTCAGACGGCTATTCCTCTCCGTATATCGGAGGCCGAACCGCGTGATATGACAGGAGGGAAGAAATAATGGCAGTAATGAAGAAAAAAGGGGATAAAGGCATCCCCGCTATCTCGACATCGTCACTACCTGATATCATATTTATGCTTCTGTTCTTCTTCATGACCACCACGGTCATGCGTGAAACAGAGCTTAAAGTTCAGGTTCAGCTTCCCGAGGCTACTGAGGTGCAGAAACTGGAGAAAAAATCTCTGGTCAGCTACATCTACATAGGCCCTCCCACCAGAGCGATGGTCGCAAAATGGGGCGACTCTCCCCGTATTCAGCTCAACGACTCCTACAAAACCAAAGAGGAGATTCTCGACTTTATCGCGGCAGAACGCGACAAAGTGAGCGAGGCGGACCGTCCTTTCATGACAGTGAACATCAAAGCGCATAAAGATATGCGCATGGGTCTCATAACCGACGTAAAGCAAGAGCTTCGTAAAGCAAACGCGCTTAAAATCAGTTATGCCGCTCAGAAAACTATGCGTAGAGGAGAGTAAATATTTATTACTCCTTTATAATAAAAAGCCGGATTTTGCGATCCGGCTTTTTTATTTGTCATGGTTCGGGAAAGATTGTTTCCGTTAGCGATAGCTTCGGGACTATCTGTTGCGGGCCTCCGTGCGGGGGATTTTCTGCCCACCGCGAGATGCGGCCTGCTCGTGCCGCTTTAGGGATTTTATAGGTTGGTGACGTACGGGGAGGAAGTTTTCGGGATATTCAGGGCGTGCGTGTTGTCTGAATGCTATAGCTGTCAGTTTGTTTGCGCGGGCGTATGTGCAGAGGGGCTGCTTCCTTCGCTTTTTAGCCACAAAAATCGCCGATCCCGGTCGTGAGCC
>CAMWRR010000006.1 GCA_947176715.1 uncultured Rikenellaceae bacterium
TGCCTGCGACTTTCGGTTAATGCGCATACCGTTGGGTGTGGAGTGACGGTATCTGCTCGCCGGGAGATATTCCAACCTCTGTTGAGTTAATTACGTGTAGTTATTTGGGAGCGGCACTTCGTACCGCAAGAACATGGTTCATTTAAGTACGTGTTATTTTTGCGGAGCGGGGCTTTCACCCCGCGGGAACTGGCTACAGCTAATGCGCATATCCTCAGGAGGTTTTATTGTATCTTTTCGTCTCGCCAACATAAATAATGTCGAGAAGTGTTTATTGTTAAAAGCTATTATTTTACTATAATTATAGTATTCGGTATAATACTCTTTTGTCCTTTACTTTTTGCAGGAGTCTGATGTTTAGTTTATCGTTTCGCAAATATGGGGGAGTGTTTAGGAATGACTATGCTTTGATTTCAAGCAATAACGGAGAGCGGGACGGAGCCTGCGGGCGACCGCAACGGACGGGGGATTTAACAGATGCGGTTAAGGGGGTAGCGAATAATGCTATAACTTCGTTACTCTTTATTGCGGACTTCTGGTTTAGGAAATTTATTGTCTACCGCGAGGTGCGGCCCGCTCGGTCCCTGTGCTACGCTCGGGTCCGCCGAAAGGAATAGTGTTCAATCTACACAATTTACACAACTTACTGTCTCCTTTTCATGCCGTAAGATGAATATGAAGTGCTCACCTAAACATAATCGGCATCACTTTGCATCACGCTTCTCAAAAGGGGCTGTGCCCCCTCGTTTTGGGTACTTTGTCGAGTGACAAAGTACCTCCCCCGGAAGGGCCGCCGGAGGCACAAATCAAAACACAAATCAAAACACAAATCAAAACACAAATCAAAACACAAAACAAGACCTACACAATCGAATCGGATATAGACAACCGGACATAAAAAAAACGGGCCTATCGCAAAATAGGCCCGTTTTTTTTCATGTCCGATCAGTTGTCTATATCCAATTCGATTGTGTAGGTCTTGTTAGGCTCGAAGTCGTTGTTGTAGACGAGGAGGAAGTTTTCGTCGAGGGCTACTTTCCAGTCTTGTCCTTGAGCGAGACGCGGGTTGTTGAGGCGTTCGGGGAAGAAGAGGCTGAATGGAAGGTCGAGGACGTGTTCCTGTTTGAAGTGGTCGCCTTTGAGGAGGTCGAGGCTGAAGTTGTCTTTGGTCTCGATGGTGACGATACATTTACCTTTCTCTATCTTGGTGTCGACGGTGTAACCGTTCTCTTCGGGTACCTGCTGGAGGCGGAGGTTCCATTTGGGGTCGCCGTAGAATGCGAGCACGTCGCGGTCGTGCCAGAAGCCTATCTGGTCTGATGTGGGCTTGCCTTTTACGGCTTTCTCTATCACTTTTGAGGCATTTTTGAACTCATCGCGACCGAACGAGGGATAACGTTTCTTGGCGAGAGAGGGGTACCACTCGTTCTGCTGGTGGGTGAAGTCCTGTTGGTTGAGGAATACCGATTCGGCGAGGGTGTAACGTCCCGGAGTTGTAAGCCAGTATTTGAGCGCACCCCAGCCCGCGCGACCGTGCCATGTGGTCACTACGTAGCCTATCATGGTGGCGGCGTTGGCGCTGTTCATCCATGTTGCGGCCATGCTGTTGGGGGTGTTGTTCATGTTGCCTATCAGGCAGTTGCCCACAGCGAAGTAGACTCTGCGTTTGCCGCTCTGTTCTACGGGCCAGGTGTTTTCGCCGTCTTTGGTGAGGGCCCAGAGCTGTCCCTCTTTGGGAACCAAGTAGCCGAGAGAGTAGGGCATCTCGAGTCTGTGTTCGCTGGCGTGTGCGGCTGTAATGATAAGGTCGGGATTATACTGGGCGTATAGGTCGGTGAATTTCTTGAGCACCTTTTCCGGAGCCACGGTGTCGGTCTCTACGGCCATGCCTTTGCCGTCTTTGTGTCCCCACAAGCCTTTGGTGTGGTCGTCTACCCATGCGTAACGGTCGAACCATTTGGCGCTGTTGGTCTCCATGATGGTGGCTACGGCGTCGTGTATCACGAACGGCTCGGCGCTGTTCTCTATCATCCTCATGGCGGCGGCCGCGTCACGACCTGTTATCATGCCCCAGAGGAAGTCTTCGTATATGTCCTTGTCTATCTCGCGGCTCATGTTGTGCATGTCTATGACGTAGTCGCGACCGATATTCTCGGGTTTGTCGACGATGGCCACATAACGCGGTTTGATACGTTTGAGATCTTTGAGCACGTCGCGGGGAGAGTCCTTGTAGAACAATACCTCCGCAGAGTGTCTTGCTTTGAGGGCGTCTACGATGGGCATCCACTCGGCGTCGTTCTGAACGTCGGTAGAGGCCAATACTACATACTCGTTTGCGGACTCGAAACCGCCGGTGTTCTGTGCGTGCGACGTAACGACGGTCGCAGTCAGGCACAGCATGGCTAATAAACTAAAAATATGTTTCATGGTTAATGTGATGAGTGAAATTGAATTTCGTGATTTCGGTTCCAAATATAATAAAAAATAGTTATTGTGTGTTGTGATTTGTGATTTTTTTGTATCGACAACTGTTTCCTATTGGTCGCTCGTATCTCTACGGCAATCTTATGCGTGTAAGGTTATGTCGCTTATTATTATGTTGTTGTATGGTTGTGGTGGCTTTGGCGCATACCTGATTTTTCTATTGTAAAACGCACGTAGCCCGTAGAAGTTACAATGCCGTCAAGCGGACGGAGTGTTCATGTTGTCCGGGCGCTGTCAATAGCCTATGTCGGTCAGCTTTTTCTTCACGAACATCTGATGCAAGTTGAGCGAAAGCGTGAGCGTCTCCTGATTGGCCACCTGACCCTTTACGGCATGCAGTATTATGTCGCCGCGTATGGTCAGGAACTTCTTGCTCCAGCTGCCGTATAGGTCGGTACGGTTGTAGCGTCCGGAGCGGTAGAGGGGCGAACCGGAGTAGACGCGCTGATAGTATTGCTCGTAGAATGTCTGTTGTCCGTCACCGAAGTAGAAGCTGTTTTTTAGCCCTATCCATCGCCATTTCAGGTCTATGTCGGCCTGAAAGCCTATGTTGTGCCGCCATTTGCTCTCGGTCTCCAAGAATCGTTTGTGCTCCATAGACGAGAGCGTGCCGAAGCCTATGCGGAAGAGGTCCATTTTGGGTATCACCTTGTGCAGATCGGTTGAGAGGGCCACGTTGTAATAGGCCCTTTCGAGCAGGTAGCAGTCGCCGCCGAGGACGTAGTCGTTCTTGAAGTGGCTGAGCAGACCCGCCGCGTCCACTATCAGCAGCCTGTCGAAGAAAGAGTAGCGTGTGGAGGCCACGAGCATGAACTCGTCTATGCGGAACTTCTGGCTCTGACCCTGCCAGTCTACGAAGAACTCTATGCGGCCGTTGCCCTTGCGGTTGCGGTACTGGAGCATTATGCCGTTGATGTTCTCGTTGTAGAAGCTCCAGTCGTTGTCGAAGAATGTGAGCGGGTATTCGCTGACGGAGAATTTGCGCGAGAAGCTGCCGGCCAAGGCTCCGAAACGGTCGCCCTTGTAGCGGTAGTATACGGATGCCTGAGCCTTTGTCAGCAAGGTGTCGCCGAGGTCTTGCGTAAGGTGCGCTCCCGCCATGAACGAGTGGCCTCCGCCCAGTTGCAACCCTATCTCGGGGGAGAGCTTCACGGCGAAGAGTGTTCGCGTAGGCTGCCACGGCTCGCTGCTCTCCAAGTTGTCGAAATAGGTGTCGAAACGGAGCCTGTAAGCGAAGTTCTGCGCCGGGGCCGAGAGTGATAACAGGGATAATAGTACGGTAAGTATGAATCTGTTCATTGTTGTAAAAACTTTCGCTTTTTGCAGACGTTTTTTCGCCCCGGCAATCGAAATATTTGTTTTCATTGCGCTCGGCTTATCTGAAAAGTTCGCTTCGTTGCGGATGTTTTGTCGTCTCGGTCAGTCGTCGTTCTCTTCGGCTTCGGCGGCATTGTCCGAGTCGTCGAAGAGGGCGTTGTCTTTCATGCGGCTTTTTACAAGGGCGATAAGCTCGGCGGCGGCTTCGCAACTGAGCAATATGCGGTCGTCGTACACCGTCTGCACCATGACCAGCCCCGAGAGACGGGTGGCGAAGAGGCGTATCACCCTCAAGGTCCGCAGGTCGAAATAGTAGCCGTAGTAACCGCCGAAACCGTAGCTCCCTATGACGGGCACTACCGTTCTGATGCGGCGTCGCGATACGGTGTGTATGCGTTTTATGTCGCCGAGGCTTATGTAGGTGGCCTCGAGTATGCCGTATATGACAAGGTCGGTGTCGGTCACCACTATGTTGCGCGGGAACGATATGACGAAGAGCGCCGCCACCGCTATGGTGAGGCTCAGAAACCAAGCCGACAGGTAGGTGCCGCTACTGGAGCGGAGCAGATAGATGAACGCGGCGGCGAAGAGCAATGACACCGCTATGGTGGTCCAGCGGCAGAAGCGGCTCAACCGGTAGGGGAAACGGGGGTCGCCGCCACGGGTCTTCTTTATCTCGTATCTCTTTTCGTTGTCCATTATGTTGTTTTTAGATGTAATCGACAGATTCGGGCCCCTCGCAGAAGAGCAGGTCTATTATGGAGAGGTTGGGGTGGAACGGCATCGTGTCGGAGAATACCTGATAATAGGGCTTTCCGTGGTAAGGCTCGCGTCCTGCCGTAAGGCGCGGCTTGGGGGAGATTGTGAAACGCATGTCGCGGTGGGGATTCTCTACCGGGATAAAGTCGTCGGCGTAACCCCACGATGCCTTGTCCGACGCACCCATGCACTCCAGCACCGCTCTCATCAGCTTTTCGTTGAGGTCTGCGAGGAACCTCTCGCGACGGGTGTAGAACGGGGCGAAGATGTGTTCGTAGTGGTCGAAGTAGGGGGAGTTGCGGTATGCGGCCGTCAACGAGTGCCAGTGGCGTTTCTGCCACGGGGTGGAGTAGTCTATCTCCGTGTCGCGGGTGAGCGTCTTGGCGAAGTGGCGCTTCACCACCGGCACGCTCAGAGTCACCGCCCCGTCGCGGGTCATGATACGGCAACGGTTGCGATAGCTCTGCTTGGGGTAGCTCTCGTTGAGGTCGAAGAGGCACCGCTCGCCGGACAGCAACAGCGAGTATTGCTCTATGGGTGCCAGATATGCCGTAGACAACAGTATCATAAGCGTTGCTCCTTTAGCTCGCCGTTCTCCTCGAGCAGGGCTATCAGCTCCTCTATGGCCCTATCCTCGGGTATGGTCTTTACCGGCTCTTTGCCTTTGTAGAGGGTTATGCGTCCGGGACCCGCCCCCACATAGCCGTAGTCGGCGTCGGCCATCTCGCCCGGACCGTTGACGATGCACCCCATCACCGCTATCTTAATCCCTTTAAGTCCTGCGGTGGCCTCCTTTACGCGACGCAGGGTGTCGCCCAGCGCGAAGAGGGTGCGTCCGCATCCGGGGCACGATATGTATTCGGTGCGGGTGAACCTTACACGGGCCGCCTGCAGTATGCCGTAGGCGAGACGTTCGCACTCGGCGGCGGCGTGGCCGGGGCATGTTATCATAAGCCCGTCGCCGTAGCCGTCTATGAAGAGGGAGCCGCAGTCGACCGCCGCCCGCAGTGTCAGCTCGTCGGACGACATGTGACCGTAACGGCGCGATATTATCACCGGGTTGTCGACCCCGTGGCTGTCCAAGCGCAGGAAAAAGGCGCGTAGCTCGGCCGTGGGGTTGGCGTTGTCGCTCTCGGCCACTATTACGGTGCCGTCGGCCTTGAGCCTCGACAGCCTCTCGTCGGTAAGGTCGGAGAGGGTCAGGGTGACGCTTCCCTCGGGAGGGGAGGATAACACCGCTATGGGGTTGCTACCGCCGAGGCCGTCTTTAGCCTTGCTCGCACGGCGGCGGTAGTCGTAGGGGTTGTATGTGTCGGTCGGTTGCTCGGGGATGGGGGCGTGGCCCTCGCGTTCGGATACTATGGCCACGAGCTGTCGGGCTACCGGTATCTCCGCCTCGGGGGCTTCGGTGAGCGATACGCGTATCGTGTCGCCGAGACCGTCGGCCATGAGCGCGCCTATGCCTACGGCCGAGCGTATGCGTCCGTCCTCCCCCTCGCCCGCCTCGGTGACGCCTAGGTGCAGGGGGTAGTCCATACCCTCCTCGGCCATTGCGGCGACCATCATGCGGTAGGCGCGTACCATCACCTGAGTGTTGCTCGACTTCATCGACACCACCGCGCCCTCGAACCTCTCTCTGCGGCATATGGCGAGGAACTCCATAGCCGAGGCCACCATCCCCTCCACAGTGTCGCCGTAACGCGACATGATGCGGTCGGAGAGCGAGCCGTGGTTGACGCCTATGCGCAGGACGGTGCCGTGGTCGCGGCAGATATCGAGTAGTTCGGTGAATTTGTAGTCGAGCCGTTTCAGCTCGGCATCGTACTCCTCGTCGCTGTACTCCACGCCGCTGAGGGTGGCGCGCCCGTCGATGAAGTTGCCGGGGTTGATGCGCACCTTCTCCACGTGCCGGGCCGCTATCTCGGCGGCGGCGGGGTTGAAGTGTATGTCGGCCACCAGCGGGGTGTCGTAGCCTTTGGCACGTAGCGCCTCTTTTATGTAGCGCAGATTCTCGGCCTGCGAGCGGCCCTGCGCCGTGTAGCGCACTATCTCCCCTCCGGCATCGGCTATGGCTATGGCCTGCGCTACGGAGCCGCTCGTGTCGAGGGTGTCGGTGGTGCACATCGACTGTACGGCCACCCTATGGCCGGAGCCTATCTCCACCGGGCCTATCTTTACGGTGCGGCACGGACGGCGGCGGTAACGGAAAAGCGATTCGCAGAACTTATACATGGCGGGATGATGTTATGCTATAAAGGAGTAGCCGCGCGTGACGGTTAGCCTCGTGCAAATGTACGGTTTAATGACGATAAAAGCAATTTGACGAAACGGATATTTGCATGGCCGGCCTCTTAGTGATAATATCGAATGCGACCTATTCCGACATTTTGGTTATCTTTGCATAAGATAAACATCGCCTCGGCAATGTTTAAACTAAGGTTACATTTCCCTCGGCTCTATTATCTTCGCATAAAGGTAGCCGTTAGGGTGTGTAGCGGTTGCTGTAACTGAGATACGAATCAATATCAATAGAAATGAAAATCTTACGTAACATTCTTATCGCGGCGGTGGCGTTGTTCTCGGCGACGGTCGTCACGTGGGCATCGGAGCCTGCCGTCAGATCGGGCAAAAAGAACGTGCAACCCGCCAAGAGCGAGCTGTGTGTCCGGTTGGAGGCATTGCCGGGCGTTGTATCGGTGGACAGGATAGCCACGGACCGTTTCGCGGAGCGGTACCGCGTAAAGGTGACCCAGCCGGTAGACCACAAAGACCCGTCCAAAGGCACATTCACGCAACGTTTCTATGTCTCTCACGCGGGCTTCGACCGCCCCACGCTCATCGTAGCGGAGGGGTATTCGGCCAAATACGGCGAGGTGGCCCGTCACCGCGAGGAGATATCGGAACGCTTCAATACCAACCAGATAATAGTGGAGCACCGCTTCTTCGAGGAGTCGACCCCCGACCCCTGCGACTGGACCTACATGACAGGCGAGCAGGAGGCGGCCGATCTGCACGCCGTCAATACGCTCATGCGCACGATATATCCCGGCAAGTGGATATCGTCCGGCATAAGCAAAGGCGGTCAGAACACCATGATATACCGTGCGTTCTATCCCGATGACGTCGATTTCTCCGTGCCTTACGTAGGCCCCGTGTGCTTCGATGTGGAGGACGGACGTCACGAGCCGTTCATAAGCGAGATAGGCGATGACGACCACAAGGCCAAGACCCGTGCGGTACAGCGCGAGGTGCTCCGGCGTCGTGCCGTAATGACACCCATGCTCGAGGCTTTCATCGCCGAAAAGGGTTACGATGCGTCGGTGTTGTCGGCCGACAGTCTGCTCGACTTCTGCGTGCTCGAATATCCCTTCGCTCTCAACCAGTGGGGTACGCCGGTGGCGGATGTCGACGAGAACACCCCGGACAGCGTGCTGTTCGCCCATTTCATCAGGGTGTCCGGTCCCGACTACTTCATCGTCCCCTCCACCACGCCGTTCTTCGTGCAGGCGGCGCGCGAGCTCGGATACTACGGCTACGACACATCTTACTTGCAGGACATGCTCGTGGTCAAAGATACGCGCGGTTATCTGCACGATCTGTTCCTCCCCGAGGATGCCAAGGATATGGAGTTCGACGATACGTTGCATCTGCTCCTCTACCGCTTCCTCAAGGACAACGACCCCAAGATGTTGTTCGTCTACGGCGGTAACGACCCGTGGACGGCGGTAGCTCCCGAGGATTATCTCTTCTACGACAAGAAGAACATGCACAAGTTCGTGCAGGCCGGAGGCAGCCATGCCACACGCATAAACACCATGCCCGAGGAGCAGCGCGAGCGTGCGTGGGCCATACTCGAATCGTGGCTCGAAGAGTAGGCTATGAGATACAAGGAGCTTAAAATTACATTTCGCACCGCCCCTACCGAGGAGCGGTGCGATATTGCCGTGGCGGAGCTTGCGGAGATAGGCTTCGACAGCTTCTCCTCCGAGGGCGACACCCTGTCGGCATACATATCGTTCGCCGAGTACGACGCTCATGCCGAGGAGATAGAGGCTTTCCGTAGCGATATAGGTGGCGAGGCCCGCACGGAGCTGTGCGATATGGAGGATATAGACTGGAACAGTGCGTGGGAGGCCGATTTCACCCCCATAACCGTGAGCGACGATTGCGTGGTCAGGGCGCCGTTTCACCCCGCTCCCGGTGTGGAGTACGACCTTGTGATAATGCCCAAGATGTCGTTCGGCACGGGGCATCACGCAACCACGTGTCTTATGTTGCGCCACCTTCTGGAGATAGATGCGTCCGGTCTCGATGTGCTCGACATGGGCAGCGGTACCGGTGTGCTCGCCATACTGGCGGCTAAACGCGGCGCACGTCATGTCGATGCCGTGGATATAGACGAGTGGGCCGCCGAGAATGCGGGTGAGAATGTCGCCGACAACGGTGTGGCCGACGTGGTGGATGTGGCCCTCGGCGACGCCTCGTCCATAGGCGGCAGACGCTACGACCTCATACTGGCAAACATAAACCGCAATATACTGTTGGCCGACATGCCGGCATACGTGGCATCGCTCGCTACGGGCGGCAGGCTGGTCGTAAGCGGTTTTCTCGGCATAGATTGCGACGCTCTCGCAGACAGGGCCTCGTCGTTAGGCCTAAAGGAGGTGAAGCGTACCGATAGCGACGGGTGGTATTCGATTCTTTTCGAGAAGATATAATAGCTGTCGGTAGGTGATGATATGTAAATAGGGGACAATACGGTCCCCTATTTCGTTTGGAAATGTCGCACGGTAAAGATGTATGCCGTGCGATTGTCGCGACACTTTCCTAAAACTCAACCTATGAAAGTCCGAAGCGCTATCTGCCGAGTTTGTCGTACTCCTCGTCTGTGACAGGTTCGAGCCACTCGGTGGAGGTGTTCTCGCCGGGAACCTCGAATGCCAGATGGGCGAACCAGCTGTCGGCAGCGGCGCCGTGCCAGTGTCTGACGCCTGCCGGTACGTGGATGACGGTGCCGGGCAGTATCTCTACCGCGGGTTTGCCCTCCTGCTGATACCACCCGCGACCGGATACCCCCACGAGCATCTGTCCGCCCCCTTTAGAGGCTCTGTGTACATGCCAGTTGTTGCGGCAACGTGGCTCGAATGTGACGTTGGCGACATTCACCTGCTCGCGTGAGACGGGGGCGAGATAGCTGTTGCCGGTAAAGTAACGGGCGTATGCGGTGTTGGGCTCGCCTACCGGGAATATCATAGTGCGCTGGAATGCGGCTTTGGCATCCTCGCCGACACTGTCTTCGGCCCACACCTCCTTGGCGAGACGAAAAGCCGCCCACGCCTTGGGCCAGCCGGCATAGAAGCCTATGTGCGTGATTGTCTCGGCTATCTCCGTGCGCGTGATGCCGTTATTCTTTGCCGACCGGAGATGGTGGACCAACGAGCTGTCGGTGATGCCCTGACTGATAAGGGCGGTGACGGTGATAAGGCTACGGTCGCGCAGACCGAGCTTGTCCGTCCGGTTCCATACTTCGCCGAAGAGAACGTCGTCGTTGAGCTGGGCGAATTTAGGCGCGAACTCTCCCAACTGGTCGCGCCCCGCCGTCTGTACTATTTTCTCCTGTGCCATAACGTTGATTGTAAAGATGCCAGATAGCGTAATTAAAAACAGTTTATTCATGATTCGTGCTTTTAACGATACAAAGTTAACGCACGGCATTAAAAGAGATTTAACTAAAAAAGGGTATTTCGTACCTTTTTTACGGTTTTCACTATCCAAAATACGACCGCTATTATCATTGCTTCGCCAAGACGCATACGTACTTTCTGCCACGTAGTGGGTCTGTTGACCTCTACGGTCTCTACGACAGTCTCACGGGTACGGTGCTCTTCGTAACGATCTTTCAGCTCGGCATATATCTTGAACGAATCGGCCTCTACCTTGGCTGTTAGCACGTTGTCTGTCACCGTGACGACAGGCGGTCTCGTTCTTTTGCCGGTCTCGTAGTCGAGAAGCCGGGATAGCCTCACGCGTCCGAGGCTGTCGCACTCTACCAACGCACGCAACAGGGAGCTGTCGGGGGCCACCTCTATCACCGTGTCGCGTACCGTATGGCGTACCACTACGCTGTCGCGCACATTATGCGTCACCGTCCTGACGGGGGCGCACCCGACCATAATGACGGCCGCCGCTATCGACACCCGCTTCATAACGCCAGATAACACGTCTTACCGCCGCGCCTTACCGAGCGCAACACCTGACCTCTGTTGCCCGATGCCCTGAGCGATACGTGTATCCAGTCGGGCGAACGGTCGTCGCCGAACTCCCATATCAGCTGGTCGAACTCGAGACGCTCTCTCACGTAATCGAAAAGCTCCCTGTTGGTGCATCCGCCGTGTACGTCGGCGTCTATGTCGATGGCTTCGCCGACGGTGTGTTGCGACGAGGAGCTGCCGCCCACGGCACGGTTGATGACGGCGGAGCGATAAAATGACGTTACCGCCAACGGCCCCTTGGCAACCTCGCGTCTCAACGGCTCGAATATAGCCGCCGCCACTCTTCTCATGTTGGCTATATGGCTGCCGGAGGGTGTGTTGTCCAACCCCAGCTTTTCGGCGGTACGGCTTCTGACAGCCTCGCTGTAATCGATATTCTCGGAAATAAAGACAGACATAATAAAACTAAATTGCATCGCAAAATAAATCCTCTAACACCCATTTCCCATGAAATTTTCATAACACACGTTACGATTAGTCTATTATTGCGGAGCACTGCTTATAACCGACTTCGACATGTAGCCATTCTGAACGTGAACGGTCGGTGCACATTCTAATGAACCACGCCGGAAGCTGCTTAGGTAGGTCGTTATTAAACACCGGCCTTATCATAACCAATATTCTCCCAACAATGCATGAATCAGACAAAAGTCCTCTTTTCAACAACAAACAAAAAGGCCATAATACCAAACGTATTATGGCCCCACAATATAAAACACTATCGTGTCGTCGAAATACGATAAGTATCGTTTACTACAACGTTATTGAATACTGTATTTTCAGGAATAGTCACTGTATCTCCTTTTATGCACAGACAAAACATACAAGGCCAACATACCGTCAATCCTACACCGAGACCAACCCCTAAGGCAACTCCCCGTCGTGATTCTCCTCCTTTATTATATCCGCCCTGTAGACGAATGATTTGCCCATCAACAGATGTAGTATTCAAAAAATTCAATTGAACAAACGCCGGTTTACCTACACCACGCGCTTTCTTTATATCGGCATCTAACACAACAGGTGTCCCGCGACGAATCAACACTTCAGTACCACTATCATCTTTTATATCCGCATCGACAATAGCTTTCACATCAATAGGTGATTTTACATTACTGTATACCTCTGTGGCAAGCCTTATAGGAATGCTCTTGCCATTAGGCAAAACATAAATAGCCTGTGCATTAGCTGTACTGACAGACATAACAATAGCCATAAGCATAAAAATCTTTTTCATTTTTTAGATTTTGTTAGTTAAACATTTATTATCGCATTACCTGTAAATGCCGTTGCCTATAAAATGGCAACCGTTTAACTACAAAAAGAAACGTGGATCATGCTTACAGTGAAGTAGGTACGACCAAGCACCATTACGAACATAAGCACAACCCACGCCATACGGCGTGAGCATTCAGTGTGCCTACTGTTTGTTCGTTGAAAATTGGTCGTTTTACTTCACAAAACAATAGCCTAAATGCCATCAAAAACGCATCGCCTATCCGACGATACGATGCAAATATATTAATTTATTTTACAATTTTCACTATTTATATAATAACAAGCGACGCAGATAAACCGGCAAATATAAAGATTCCATAGCAGAGCCTAATGTGAATATGTATTGCAAACCATTTATCTATTATATTTAGCCGACATACTTGCTTAGTGATTTCGGGTTAAACAATACTATTTCATGGCAGCACAAGAGCAGGAGCCTGCGGGGGACCGCTTAAGCATGACGTTCTTTCGATTACCGGTGATTATTTAAGCGGAATAGGTCTATGATTGCCGCAACTTACGCGGGCCTCCGTTGGGGGAGGCTCCGGCCCGCTAATCCCTCGTGCCTCGGGATTTAACGGCGGAATTATATTTGATTGCCTCTCGCTTCGCTCGGGCATGTACGCCTTACGGCGTTCTTTATTAATCGTTGTTAGGTGAGGTTTTATGCTTTGTCTTTTACAGTTGTGTTTAGTGTAGTTGGATGTTCATCTCGGTTCCGCTTTAGTCTCGTTTGTTTTTGTTGGGTCCGTTTTTGTGTTGCTGTCGTGGGCGCATCCCCTTCGGGGACGCGTTAGGGATTTTATAGGTTCGGGGCGTACGGGTAGGAAGTTTTCGTGGAGTTTAGGAAGTACGCGATCTCTGAACGCATGAATTGTCGATTTGTGTGCGCGAGTTGCGGTTAATGCGCATGTCGTTAAGCTCCAATATTTTTTTCTCGTCTCGCCAGTGGCTTTCTCAACCTCCGTCGAGTTAATCCGTGTAATTATTGCGGAGCGACACCTCGTGCCGCATGGGTGTCTTTAGCTAATGCGCATACCGCCAGTGCGTCTTATAGCATCTTATCGTCTCGCAAACTTGAAACGTTTTATATTCTCTGATCTTTATCCCTAACGCAATGCAAGTGAACCATTTCAAACACACACTCCGCATCACCATCTTTTAACCACGCCGCATAATGAACATGAAGTGCTTCAAACCCAAGCAATCGGTATTACCTCATATCACGCACTTTAAAAGGGGCTGTGCCCCCTCGTTTTGGATACTTTGTCGAGTGACAAAGTATCTCCCCCGGAAGGGTCTCCATGAAATGGCCCGCCGGGAGGCACAAAAACCGTAGGTACACTATCGTCGAAAGTCAGATAAAAAAACAGAGGGGGATTCTTTAACGGAATCCCCCTCTGTTTTTTTATCTGACTTTCGACCGATAGTGTGCGAATCGTTGCATTACTTTGGCTACGAACGAGCAGGTCTCGTCGCTACCGAGGAAGCGGCCTGATGTTACGGCCTCGTCGTTGTAGTATTCGGCTTCGGATTTTTTGACGAGGTATTTCGATACGCTGCTCCAGAGGTCGGGGTTCTCTCCGTATTTGACGGCGAGCCGTCGGGCGTCGAGCACATGACCTATTCCGCCGTTGTAGCATGCGAGAATTATACACAGGCGGTCATACTCGCTGGTGCCGGGTGCGAATTTTAGGGAGCTCTCTATCTTGTTGATGAGCTTGAGGGCTGTCTCGACGTTGATTTCGGCATCGGTCATCTGATCGGCGGAGCGTCCGAACGCGCGGGCTATCGACGGCATCACCTGCATTATGCCGGTGGCCCCTTTGGGCGATACGACATCGGGTTTGAAGCGCGACTCGTTGTATGCGATGGCCGACACCAAGCGCCAGTCGCGACCGGCTTTGAGCGATGCCCGTTTGATTATATCGTCGTATTTGGATATGACTACGCCGTCGGAAGAGATGGGTTCGGAGGCCTCGTTCATGTACTGGCCTATGACGTTGTCGCCGTAGTATATGTCATGCAGGGCGGCGAAACGGTCTGTCGCCATGAAGTCGGATACCCATCCGTTGAAGCTCTCCTCGAGGACGATGTCTCCTCCGCGCACCACTACTGCCGCCGACAACGACTCGTCAAAGGTGTAGACCTGCCGTGCCGAGGGGTAGAGGTAGCGTCCTAACTGAGCCTCCATACGGTCGCACACGAGGAAGTCGATGTCGCCGTTGTCGAGCGAGCGGAACAGATCCAAGGTGTTGTCGTAAGATATGGCCGAGTTGGAGCTAACGCGGTCGAGCCAACGCTCGTATATGCGTGTGGAGGTGAATGCCCGCGTCAGAACCACGCTGTGGCCGGCCACTATTCCGCGCAGACTGTCGAGCGAGGGTGCCGCGGCAGGGTCTATGCGCGATGACGACAGCAGAACGTAGCCTGTGTTATAGGCGGGCGACGAGAGGTTGATGCGCCCCTGCACGTCCACATACCCCGGCATGGTGGCTACCATGTCCACATCGCCGGCGTCGAGCAGGGCCATTGCCCCCTCGGTGCTCTTCTCCGGCACCACTACGAGGTCGACACCGAGAGCGTCGGCGTACTCCTCGAGAACGTCGTGCTGAAACCCGAAGGCCTCGCCGTTGAAGGTGAAATAGCCCGGAAGATTTACATTGATGGCAACGCGAAGCTCTCCGCGCTCCTGTAAGGCCGCCATGTCGGTGGCCTTGTCGCCGCGTCCCGTCAGCTTGACGATAGAGACGACCGATATTGCTATAAGAATGACGATTAACGTGATCGTCGATAACTTCTTTCTCATAAGAATAAGTCTTGATAGGGATCTCTCAGGCTCCTATGTCACGGCCTCTTAATCGTAGAAGTTCCATGAAACGCCGAACTTGAGCATCCTTCGGTTGAGCGGATAGTGCGCCGTCTGGAAATAGCGGCGTCCGCCGAAGAGCTCGTAGTTGAAGTGTTGCAGCTTGACTAACAGACGCACCCTCTTCCACTTGCCGGAGAGAAAGGCATCCATCCATAGATAATTGCCCGTCTTGACCTCCCGCTGGTTGTAGAACTGCATGGTGGCGGGGTTGTAGCCCGGACCGTAATAGGCTGTGTTGTAATAGGCATCTACGCCCAACTGCAGCCTCAACACGTTCTTTACTACCGAAAACTCGTAAAAGTATGTGGCGTTTGCCGAAAGCATCGGCACCGATACAACTTCTTCGGCCGTGCTCCATTGGAGCAACACCCTGTTATTCAAGTGAAGTCCGCGCCAGCGGAAATCCTTGCGGAGGGAAACACCCGTTACGCTCAACGTGCCGCCATGTTGTGCCGGCATCCCCGAAGCATCGTAGTAGATCTTATTGCCGAGCAGGCTTTGCCACATGCCCGCCTCCACTCCGATAGAGGGGACCGTCAAACGCACGCTGAAACGGGTCTCATTCTCTTTCGCAAAAGAGTTGTTCCACGCATAGTGGTTAGAGAAGTAATGTTCGTCCCAGTAGGATGGCGTCTCCATCCCGTACTGAACATCAGCTGTGAGTGACAACGGTTTGTTTTTGACGTAAGCGGATAGCTCTATGTTTCCGCCTATCGTCATGTCCTGGTTTCTATAACCTACGGGCGTGTATCTGAAACGCCCCGACCAGCTCATGTACCTGCTCACCCTGCCCGATGCGTTGGCGTAGACATACAGACTGTTACGCTTGTCTCCCTTCGAGGGGTTGAGGTAGTCCGAGAGGTTGAAGTTATAGAAGCTCTCGTTTCTGAAACCTACTCCTCCATCAATCGTGCCAAAAATGCCGTTGCGGTTATATGGTTGAATCTGAGCGAATAACCGGGCATCGATCTCATGTTGCGCTATGGAGTCGGCACTCTGAGTAGGGTTTATGTACCAATTTGTGTAAAAGCCCTCCTCCACCGAGCTGCGGGTGTCGGTATAGGTTTTACGGTACTTGGTGAAATTAAATGCGTTACCGATGAATACGGCGGGTACGTCCGCTATAGTCTCGCCCAATGCCGAATCGGGCCTTACGAGCGGTATGCCGTAGGTCTGTGTGTAGTATAGTGTATTGCCTTTGAATATGTTGCGCGCATCCTTGAGGTTCATCCTGAGGTTCTGCGGGAGGTCTATCACCGTGTCGGTCACCTCGCGGTCGTCGACCAGACCGCCGTTCTCCTGTATGTCGCCCATGTTGTAGATGTAGCCGCCGTGTATGGTGTAGCGCGGACCGGTGTGGGCGAAAGCTATCGACAGGTTCTTGTCTTTGGATTTCTGGTTGTTGTACATACCTCGGGTGCCGTTGTTGCGGTATGTGAGGTTGATGGAGGTAGAGGGCGATATGTTCTGCGAGTGGAGCACGCGTAACTGCTCCTCTGCGCGTTTGCTCTGACCCGACATGAAGAACGACAACTGCGAGAAAGGTCTGCGGGCGTTATAGAACTGAACATTGTCGGGGGTGTAGAGATAGACGCTGTAAGCATCCAGAAATGTGAACGGGACGGCCTGTCGCCTCTCGAAGAAGTTGAGCGGCATGGCGGCGCCGCCGAGATTGCCGAGGTAGACATTGCCCACGCTTCCGTTCCGAAAGAAGAGGTAGTCGCGGTTGAAGTCGGTGAGCATGGTGTCTATGTCGACACGTACCACATTGTTGTTGTAAGGGTTGTGACGCCACGAAAAGGCGTTGAGGCTACGCACCGAATCGACGAACAGATAGCTCTCCATCGGCCTCTTCTCGCGCCGCTCTCTCTTTCCTCCGCCTATTGAGTCGACAGGGGCGTCGGGGTCGATAATGCCTGTGGCGGGAATGTCGCGGCGCCTCTCTCCGCGGTCGTAGATATCCTCCCTCCTCATCTGAGCGTATGACACGACGCTCCACACAACCAGTGCGAATGTCATGAGCCACCTTGAGGGGGCAAAAGACTTGTGCGGACAACGGTTTGTCATTCCTCAGTTTTTCAGACGAAAATCGCCACAAAGGTAAGCATTTTTCCGCGAACGGGCAAACTATGCCAACTTGGTGGACGACACGAGGTTACGTGTCATGGAGAGAGCTATGTAGCCTACTATTGCGAACGGCACGGCCTTTATTCCGAACAGTGCCACGGCCACAGCCGAGAGTGCCAGAAAGCAATATCTCAAAGCGTTGTCTTTGAGTCGCAGGCTTTTGAATTTAAGCGAGAACATCCTTATCTCCGACACCATCAGCAACGAGAATAGGGCGGCTAAGGCGGAGAGGAACCATACGGTAGAGAACACTACAGCCAGATATGTGCTCGAGCCGTCATATACTATGTAGCCTATAGATGTGAAGAACAGTGCGTCGGCGGGGACGGGAAGCCCTATGAATTCGGTGGTCTGCCTGTCGTCTACGTTGAATTTGGCAAGACGCAACGCCGAAAACAGGGCCACTACGAAACCGAACCATCCCACCCCTAAGGAGAAGAGCACTACCGACGGCGCAACACCGAAGCTGACCATGTCTGCGAGCGAGTCGAGATCGGCCCCTATGGGCGAATGGGCGTTGAGCAGTCGTGCCGCCATGCCGTCCATAAAGTCGAATACCGAGGCGAGCACCACCAACCAGAAAGTAGTGGCGAAATCGCCCCAAAAGGCGTAGGCTACGGCAACGCATCCGCAGAAAAGGTTGGAGAGCGTCAATAGGTTGGGGATGGATTTTATTATCTGTTTCATGACTTTTTTTGACAAATATAGTGTTTTTCTGTTTTAGGGTGTTCATCCGGCGGATTACCGCATGCCGGAGGAGTGGTCCCTGCGCTCCCGGTATGCCCGTGCCCGAGGGCGACAGGGCCGTTTTGTCATTAGCCGTGCGCCACCTCGGTCATCTCTCCGGAGACCACATACCACAGCCATCCGCGTACATCGGGGTAGCCCATGTCACGCAAGAGTTTCATGTAGCGGCGCATCTGGGTGTCGTGTTCCGGTCGGCGGGTTCCGAATTTGTAGTCGAGCAGGTAGGTCCTGTCCGGGAGCGCCACTACGCGGTCGGGGCGGGCGAAAAGGTGCTTTGCCGCCACATTGTCGTCGCCCTTGTTCGACACCTCTATTCCTTTGCCGTCGGCTGGATATTCCTCCTGCGGCAACAGTATATTCCGTTCGCAATATACGGCCGCATCCTCGGAGAACATCCGGCGCAACACATCGTTTTCAAAGGCGGCGTCTATCTTGCTGCGCATATCGTCGTACCCCTTGCGGTCTATCTCTCCCGAGGCGAGCAGTCCGTCGAGAGAGGCGTATATGTCCTCTGCCGTGCGGGCCCGCTCGAAGAGGCGGTGCATCCGTACGCCGTAGCTGCGCGGTGTCATGATGCCGCCGTCGTCGAGATAGCGGCTCGCGCTGAGACGTATGTTGAGTCGTCCGGTGTAGTCCGTCGACGGATAGTCCTCGAAGAAGAGCTGACGTTCGCGACCGGCTTCGTGAGTCGCACGGGGGGAGGTCTCCGTGCCGAAACGTATGCTTCCGTCGTCGGCTACGATGCCCTCCATGTTATTTTCTTGGAGGGAGGGGACCGAGTTGCGTATG
>CAMWRR010000007.1 GCA_947176715.1 uncultured Rikenellaceae bacterium
AATTATCGTCTGCAGCTTCAGATTTGTATAAGATAAAGGTCCTGAGATAATACCACACCGGCTCCTTGTGGTGAAACGAGTTGACTCCGCGTCCCACCGTCTGTTTGAAGAGCAGGTTGTCGAGATAGGAGCTTCCGCCCTCCATGTAGACGGCGGCGAACCATACCGCGGCCAGTGCGGCTATTATGCCCCACGTACGCCACCCCAGATAGCGACCCGTGGTGCCCAGTTTGCGCTCCACGGCCAAAAACACTATAATTACCGTAAGGGGCATCAATATACCCACGGCCCCTTTGCTGAAGACGGCGAGGAATATCCACACCGGCAACAGAAAGCGGTCCGCCTTGCTTCCGCTTTGCGAATATATCTTCCAGAAAGTGTAGAGAGCCAGCACTATGAACATGGTCATCATCATATCCATGCGCAACACTACGGTGCCTCCGGCGAACATCACGCACGTGAGCAACGCCAGCATGGGAGGGGCTATGCGTGTGGCCGAAGCTCCTCTACCGAAACACCATCTGTTCATAATATACATTATGACTATGGCGGGAATGACGGTAAGCAACCCTATGAGCGCCATGTAGTGGGCGCCTGTGAGCGACCGGAACGCCATCATGAACCAGAAGTACAGCGGCGGTTTGTCGGCGTATGCCGCTCCGTGGTTGTGAAAGGCGAACAGGGTACCGTCGCGCAACGCCTCGTCCACTATACTCAGATACCTCAGCTCGTTGTCTACCGTGTAGTCCCTGAGCAGAAACACCGGCAGAAGCATGAGCATCGGCAACGTATACAGATACCAGTTTTTCATCTCGATAATGTTATTCGGCTGTTTCTCTTCGGAGTATCAGCAGGTTGCGCGTATATACGAATGCGCCGGTACATTGTCCTAATATCAGTACCGGGTCCAGTCTGTATATGGCGTACGATATTATTATCAGCGACCCTGTGAGGCTTATTATCCAGAATCCGCGCGGCAACACCGACTCACCCCGTCTGGAGGAGTAGAGCCATTGGTATATGAATCTCAGCGTGAATATTATCTGTCCGGCCGAGCCGTATATGAGCAACCATAACGGTATCTCGTCGTTGCGGAACAGACGTTCGTAGTGGTAGCTCCAGTCGCCGGCCATGTAGACTATGGCGGCCACGGGGGTGAGCAGCAATAGGGCGCGGAGCACGACATTGACCCTCTTCCACACACCTTTTATGCCGAGGTTCCAGATATAGACGTAGTAAGAGATTATCTGACCGAGTATTATGGCGAAGTCGTCGCGTATCCATCCGTATATGAAGAGCATATACGACCCTGCCATACTCAGTATCCAGAATATGGACGGCGACACCACCTTCTTGGCGCGCTCCGAGAGGATCCATTGCAGGATCATGCGTCCGGAGAATAGTATCTGGGCGAGGATACCTATGGCGAAGACAATCGGACCGGGCATATTACAGCTTGCTTTCTCCTATTCGGTATTTTATGTAGCGTTTGCGCATCCAGCGGTAGGCGAAGCAGTCCATGAACGGAGCCACGAGCCTGTTGCGCAGGTTATATTTTGCAACCCCAGCAATACGCGGGAAGTGACGCACAGGCAACTGCTTCATGCGTCCCTCTTCGAGCAATATCAGAGCGGGGAAGAAGCGGTGCATCCCTGTGAAGAAGGGCAGACGTTTGGCTACGTCGGTGTGCAGTATCTTGAGCGGACAGCCGGTGTCTGCGGCCGTATCGCCCGTCATTAAGCGACGGAAGCCGTTGGCTATCTTGCTCGACGCCCGTTTTACGAATCCGTCCTTGCGACCCTGCCGTATTCCCATTACCAGTTCGTAGTCTTTTACGTAGGGTATCAGAAGCTCGAAATCTTCGGGCGTTGTCTGCAAATCGGCGTCTATATATCCTATATAGGGACTCTCGGTGACGTCGATACCCGCTTTTATCGCCGCCGACAAACCGCTGTTTTTGGCCAACGATATGTAGTAGATGTGGTCGTGGCGCGAACATATCGCCTCGATGCACTCGCCGCTACGGTCGCGCGAGCCGTCGTTGACAAAAAGTATGCAACAGCGCATGGTGCTCGCAGATACGTATCGGCTCAGCTCCGACTCCAGACGCTCCATGTTCTCCTCCTCGTTATAGACGGGGACTACTATAGTAAGGTCGTATTGGGATGTTCTGTTCATTTCACTGTTTTTTCGTAAGGCAAATGTAACTATTTTCGCGATAATTGCGAAATGGGGATATACTGGCCTGATAATCAATCGTCCAGTTTGTCATATAGGTAATCCGACTCCTCTTGCATATTGTCCAGCTCTTCCTGCAGTTCGTCTATCTTGTCCTGCCATTCCCAATAGTCGTCGGGGTCGTCTGTGCTGTCGAGCATATCCTGCATCTGGTCTATGCGCGATTGAAGGTCGTCGATATTTTCGTTCAACTCGTCGATGCGATACTCCAACTCCTCCGAGCTGTCTTGCGACGAGCGGTAATGTTCTTTGCCGTTGTTACCGAACAGAAATTCGAGAGTCAGAAAATAGTATAATGAATCCCAAAATGACATGACTGTGTGTTTAGTGTAAAAAAGAATCCCGAAAATCAGTGATTTTCAGGATTCTAATCGCGGAAATCTCCCGCTTTTCGTGGTCCCTCAGGGGCTCGAACCCTGGACCCCAACATTAAGAGTGTCGTGCTCTACCAGCTGAGCTAAGGAACCTTGCCTTTCGGCTATATTTTCGTGATCCAGCTGGGGCTCGAACCCAGGACCCCAACATTAAAAGTGTTGTGCTCTACCAGCTGAGCTACTGAATCTCCTTGTTTGCGTGTGCAAATGTATGGCAAAAAAAACATATATCCAAATTTTACAGTAAAAAAATTGCGGGTAATTGTCGTAAAATCGGAGATGAATATAGGTAATGCTTTATTATAGTGATTGTTCGGTGTTGTCGTTTTTATGGGTTGCCGGGGCGGTATCTCTATCGCTGTCGGCGGATTTGAGTGCGGGTATAGATATGTCTCGCGAGGCTCCGTCGGGGCGGTATTCGGATATAACCATAGATGGGGGCGACTGCAATGAGGTACGCCGCCGACATCGCTCTTTGTACATAAAAAGCGGAGAAATGTTCGATATTTATGGGTAACGAGGTGTGCCAAGCGTAATTATACTCAGTCTACCTCGCTTCGCTATGGTCGCATTACGGACAGCAATAAAAAAGGAGTCCGCCGGAACAGCTCCCGACGGACTCTTTTTCTATAAGGATAAGTTGTTACCTGAACATATCGTATTGCACGAACACCTCTATCGCCTCATATTCGGCCATGCCGAGTTTGTTGTAGAGGCGGGCTGTAGCCTGCGTGCGGTCTTCGGCGCGCTGCCAGAACTCGCGTTTGTCGTCGCCGGGGAAGGGTACGATATCTTTCTGCGAGAGGTGGCGGTAGATGGCGTGACGTTTTCTGATGACCTCGTCGGGGCTGAGGGGCACGGCCATGTCTACCATGTCGAGCTCCCACTCCTGCCATGCGCCGCGATAGAGCCACAGACGGCAGTCTTTGAGCCACTCGTCGGACTGTATCTGTTTGATTGCCCCGAGAACCGCCTCTATACATACGCGGTGTGTGCCGTGGGGGTCTGAAAGGTCGCCGGCGGCATATATCTGGTGGGGTTTGATCTCGCGCAACAGCTTGATTATAATGTCGATGTCCTCCTGACCTACGCCGTTTTTCTTAACCGTTCCGGTCTCGTAGAACGGGAGATTGAGGAAGTGTACATGTGTGTTCTCATCGAGACCGATGAAGCGGTCTGCGGCACGGGCCTCGCCGCGACGGATGGCCCCTTTGAGTGCGAGAAGCTCGCGAGGTTCGCGTTCGCCCTTCTTCTTGCCGTCGATGATGGCCTTGATGCGGTCGTACTCGTCACCCAAGCCGCACTGGCGGGCCGTGTCGAGTATCTGCAACACCACGTCGTCGTGAACGGCGATGTTACCCGAGGTCTCGTAAGCCACGTGCACGTCGTGACCCTGATCGCTCAGACGTATGAAGGTACCGCCCATAGATATGACGTCGTCGTCGGGGTGCGGGCTGAATATGAGCACGCGCTTGGGATAGGGGGTGCTTCGTTCGGGACGTGTCGAGTCGTCGGCATTGGGTTTGCCTCCGGGCCATCCTGTGATGGTGTGCTGCAACTCGTTGAACACACGTATGTTGACGGCGTAATAGTCGCCCACCTCGTCGAGAAGCTGGCCGAGCGAGTTGTCGATGTAGTCCTGATAGGTGAGTTTGAGGATAGGCTTGTCTACCTGCTGGCAGAGCCACAATACCGCCTTGCGGATGAATTTGTCGGTCCACTGGCAGGTGCCCACCAGCCACGGTTTCTTGAAGCGCGTAAGCTCTACGGCCACATCTTCCGACACCACGAACTCTACGTTGGGGTGCGTCTGCATTACGCTGGCGGGGACAGCGATATCCACTGCACCCTCTACGGCACGTTCGAGAGCCTTGGACTTATCCTCGCTCCATGCGAACATTATCACCTGACGGGCGCTGAGCAACGTGGACAGCCCCATGGTGATGGCGCGGTTGGGTACATTGTCGCCTATGCGTATGTCGTCGGCAATGACCTTGCAGGTGCTGTTGCTCAGGGCTACCAGACGGGTCTTGGTGTTTACCGAGGTGCCCGGCTCGTTGAAGCCTATCTGCCCGCCGGTACCTATGCCGAGGAGCATGAGGTCGATGCCGCCCGCCTCAGCTATCTTCTCCTCATAGCCGCGGCAGTATGCCGAGATCTCCTCGAGAGGCACGTTGCCCGAAAGGAGGTGTATGTTGCTCTCCTCTATGTCGATATGTTTGAGCAGCTCTTCGCGCATGGCACGGCTGCGGCTGTGGTCCTCGTCGGCATTCACCGGATATAGCTCGTCGAGGCTGAATACTATCACGTTTTTGAAGCTGAGCGACTCCTCACGGTGCATGCGTACCAGCTCGCGATATATCCCTACGGGCGATTTGCCGGTAGATAGCCCCAATACGAATTTTTCGCCTTTGAGCGTCTTTGCCTGTATGGCTTTGGCTACCTGACGCGCCACATAGTGGGCGCCGTTTTCGGCCGAGGGGCACACCAACGTGGGTATCTGTTCATAACGGGTTATTATGTCCAGCGGCTCCACGCCCTGTTTAAGGCCGCCTCCCGTCACCAATTTGTAGTTTGAACTCATGACTGTTTATTTTTAGTTCACTGTTATATTCGATCTTTAGTTGCGTTTATCGCGTCTCCTCTATTATCATGTCGAACAACTCGGTGGCGCTCAACCCCATGGCTCTGGCCTGCTGGGGTATGATGCTCGCGGGCGACATGCCGGGCACGGTGTTGACCTCTATGAAGTATGGCACCTCGTCGCGCACGATGAAGTCTATGCGTACCAAAGAGCGCATACCCAAGGCGTCGTATATCGTCTTCATGCTATCGTAGAGCCTCTCCAAAGCCAGCGGCGATATTCTCGCGGGGGTTATCTCCTGACCTTTGCCGTTGTATTTGGCGTCGTAGTCGAAAAATTCGCCGTCGGGGACTATCTCTGTCGGCGGGAACAGCACGAACTCGCCTTTGTGGCGCATGATGCCGCAACTTAGCTCGGTGCCGTCGATGCACTCCTCTACGAGCACCTCGTCGCTCTCCTCGAAAGCTATTCTTACCGCCTCGGGAAGATCTTCGGCCCTCTTGACCTTGGTGACACCGAAACTGCTGCCGGAGGTGGCGGCCTTTACGAAAACGGGCAAAGAGAGCGTCTTTACTATCTCCTCGGTGTCGAGAACGGTGCGCCTGTTTAGCCTGATGTCGCGTGCCATGGCCACGTCGCATCCCGAAAGGGCCCGTTTGCTCAGTATCTTGTCGAATGTGACGGCGCTGGCCGTGGGCGAACATGTAGAGTAGGGTATGCGCATCAGCTCGAAGTAGGACTGCAACAGACCGTTTTCGCCGGGGGTGCCGTGTATCATTATTAGCGCGTAGTCGAAGAGTGTCTCCCCCTTGTCGGGCAAGGTGACCGAGAAACGGTTTTTGTCTATGTCGAATCTCTGTCCCGCGCATTCGACATACCAGTCGCGTCCGCGTACTATCACCATGTAGACGTTGTAACGTTCTTTATCGAGGACCGATTCTACGAAAGCTCCGCTTTTGAGCGATACCTCTATCTCGGGCGAGTCGCCGCCTGCGAGTATTGCGACATTCGGTTTAGGTGTCATTTCAGTATTGACTTTCGGATTGGAAAAATTCCTTACAAATATAGCCTAAATATATGTAAAAAAACAATAAAAAAGAGTATTATTGCATTGCGGGAAGTTGTCGGGAGCGGAGCGTGACATCTGTTTCTCCCTCATTTTCAGTTCGGATGCCGAAAACTCTCCCCGACCAATTTAACTTTTATAAGATGAAAACAAGCAGAATAACCGAACTTTTCGGAATAGACAAGCCCGTGATATCGGGCGGCATGGTGTGGTGCAGCGGCCACAGGCTGGCCTCGGCGGTATCAGAGTGCGGCGGCTTGGGGTTGATAGGCTCCGGCTCGATGCACCCCGACACCTTGCGCGAACATATCGAGAGGTGCAAGGCCGAGACCGACAAGCCTTTCGGTGTCAATCTGTCGCTTTTTTACCCTCAGTTGGAGGAGGCGGTAGACATCATATTGCAGACGGGTGTCGAGATAGTCTTCACCTCGGCGGGCAATCCTGCCCTTCTGACCCGACGCCTCAAAGATGCGGGCATCAAGGTGGTGCATGTGGTCTCCAGTGCCAAATTCGCGCTCAAGGCCGAGGCTGCCGGTGTCGATGCCGTGGTGGCCGAGGGGTTCGAGGCGGGAGGACACAACGGACGCGACGAGACCGCCACTATGGTGCTGACCCCGGCCGTATGTCGTGCGGTGAAGATTCCCGTGATAGCGGCTGGAGGCATAGCCACCGGTCCGCAGGTGGCCGCCGCCTTTGCATTGGGGGCCGAGGGGGTGCAGATAGGAACGCGCTTCGCTCTGTGTGACGAGTCGTCCGCATCGGAGGCGTTCAAGGAGCGGTGCCGCTCTCTGGCCGAGGGGGGCACTATGCTCACGCTCAAAAAGTTCGGCAATATACGCATGGTCAAAAACGAGCTGTACGAGAAGATACAGAGCGCCATAGACGGTTGCGCCTCCGACGAACATATCAGGGAGATAGTGGGTACGCGCCGCGCCAAGCTCGGGATATTCGAGGGCGACATGAAAGAGGGTATGCTCGAGATAGGGCAGACGGCAACGCTCGTCGACCGTATGGAGAGCGTCGCCGACATATTCGCCGACATAGAGGCCGGGTATGCCGAAGCGGCGGGGCGTCTTTAGGCGATACGGTCAACTACGGCCCGTTTGGCCGATATCAGAACAGCCCCTCGAACACCTTTGGCACCCCTGTATCGAACGACAGCGTCTCGCCGGTCACCGGATGTATGAACTTTATCCTGCGGGCGTGCAGTGCCACGCGACCTATCGGCGAGGCTATGCCACCGTATCGTTTGTCGCCTATTATGGGAGAGCCTTTGTCTTTCATGTGCACCCTTATCTGGTTCTTCTTGCCGGTCTCGAGGCCGCACTCCACTAACGAGTAGCGCGCGTTGCTCTTTATGACCTCGAAGCGGGTCCGGGCCAGCTCCCCGGCCTCGGGGTCGCGGGTGGAGTAGACGGTGTATGCCTTGTTCTAGGCCAGATAAGAGCTGATTACCCCTTCGCTCGCTTTAAGCGGAGGGCTTACGACGGCCACATATTTGCGCTCTACGACGCTCCCTTTCCAGTTGTTCTGAAAGGCGTGCTGCACCTCCATGCTCTTGGCGAACAACATCAGCCCCGAGGTCTCGCGGTCGAGACGGTGGACTATGAATATGCGGGCCGAGCGGTCGCGGCTTTTGAGATATTCGCTCAATATGTAGTATGCGGTCTTGACACGCTCGCGCTCGGAGGCCATCGAGAGCAGACCGTTGCGTTTGTCTATCACTATCAGATGCTCGTCTTCGTAGATTATGCGCAACATCTTGTTGGTGAAAGGCTTCTCCACGTGTCCGAATGTCACGCGCACTATGTCGCCGGGGACTACGGGGGCGTCGAAGCGTGTCTTGGTTATGCCGTTTACAGTCACCTGTCCGTGGGCAAGATAGCTCTTTATGGTGGTGCGGCTTCGGTCTTTGTATGTTGTTGTCAGAAACTCCATCAATGCGGACGGAGCCTCTGCCGTGTGTTCGTCGTATTTTGCCGTATGCGGCTTTGCCAATGGTTTGTTCATAACGTATTGTTTACTCCTCGTAAAGCAGGTATGGTCTCCGTTGCCTCCTGAATCTCTCCACATCGTCTCTCCAGCACGCCTCTATGGTCTCTGCCGAGGCGCCCTCCTTTATCATGCGGCGCACGTAGTCTACCCCTATGAGCCTCTCGAAAGCGTTGTTGAAGAATTTGTCGCCCATGCCGAGGTCGCGGTAGGCCCTTATCACATATTCCAACGATATGCCTTTGTGCAGAAGCTCCTCCTGCGACAGGCCGGAGAGCGACACACCACGGCACAGCCTGTCTTTACAGGGCGGGTTTACGGCCGAGGGCATGGAGTGAGGGGTGAAGGTGTGGTCGCCGTGCTTCATGGCCGGGTGGCCGTACACCTTGAAGGGCTCGTCGGTGCCGCGTCCTACGCTCACAGGAGTGGACTCGAAATAACATAGCGACGGGTAGAGATACACGCTCGTCATGTCGGGCAGATTGGGCGACGGCGGCACCGGCAGTCCGTATAGGGTGCGGTGGTCGTAGCCGTGCGCCTTTATCACCGTTACCAACGCCGGGTCGCCCCCCTTGACCCACCCCTCGCCTATGGCCATTAGGGCCAGCTCTCCGAGGGTCATGCCGTGCACCACCGGTATGGGGTATACCCCCACGAACGAACGGTGTTTCATGTCGAGTACTGGGCCGTCGACATAGTGGCCGTTGGGGTTGGGTCGGTCGAGTATTATCACCGGGGTGGCGGTACGCGCCGAGGCCTCCAACAGATAGTGGAGCGTCGACAGATAGGTATAGTAGCGCGTTCCGACGTCCTGCAGGTCGAAGATCACCGCGTCGAGCCGTCTCATGAGCGAGTCGGCCGGTGCCTTGGCCGCACCGTAGAGCGACACTACCGGTATTCCGCTCAGGGGATCGCGTCCGTCGGGCACCTTTTCGCCTGCCGATATGTCGCCTCTGAAGCCGTGCTCCGGCGCGAAGATATAACGGATGTCGATGCCCAGCCGTGTAAGGGTGTCTACCAGATGAACCCCGCCGCACATGCCGCTGCGGTTGGTAAGAAGCCCTATCCTCTTGCCCTCTATGAGCGGCAGATAGGCCTCGGTACGGTCGGCGCCGCATTTTATCTCGTCGTTGTAATGCAACGGCTGGCCGTAGGCGTTGACATTCAGCGCGCACAGCATCGCAACGACCGCTTTCACTATCTTTTTCATGACGTAAAGTTAATAAAATTTTTGGCCGGTTACTGAAATATGCCTATATTAGTGGCTAAAACACGGCTACCTATTTTAATTTTACCGCCAACACAATGAAGATTCTCGCGATAGGACCGCTTCCGCCCCCGTTGCACGGACAGAGCATCGCCGACCGGATGGCGTTCGATTCTCTCGCCCGCACCGATGACGTGACGGTTATAGACACCACTATCGAGCGGGGTTTTGCGGGCGACAGGCTACCTCCCGTGTGGTCGCCTCGCCGCCTTGCCAAGATAGCGGCGCTGTTGTTTCGGGATGCGCCCAAGGTGTGCCGGCGGTACGATGTCCACTACATGAGCGTGGGGGTCTCTTTCCGCACGCTGATGCGCTTCGCCCCCTATATGACGGCCGCGCTCGTCAAGGGCGAGCCGTACGTGCTGCATACCCATTCGGCCATGTTGTACGACAATTTCGTGGCCTCGTCGCCGATGAAACGTAGCATAATGGCCTTCTTTCTGAGGCGTGCCGCGCGCGTCATAGTGCTGGGCGACCGTATAGCCGGGTCTACGGCCCGCATAGTGCCGCCGAGCCGTATAAGCGTGTGCGCCAACGGTGTGGACGATTCGCTCTTCGTGCACGAGCCGGCGGAGAGGTCGTCAGGCGGGGTTGTGAGGGTGCTGTTTCTGAGCAACCTGATGGAGGCCAAGGGCATATTCGAGCTTTTCGAGGCCTTTCGTCTGTTGGGAGAGGGTTACACGCTCGCACTCGCCGGAGCCGTGGAGAACGAGGCGGTGCAGAGAGAGCTCGACAGGCTGCTCTCCGATTGTCCGGGCAGGGTGCGATACGAGGGTGTCGTAACGGGAGAAGCCAAACGCAAGTTGCTTGCACAGAGCGATATTCTGGTTCTGCCGTCGCGCAACGAGGGGCAGGGCATAGTGATACTGGAGGCCTACGCCACCGGATGCGCTGTGGTGACCGACCCGTCGGTGGGCGGCATAGGCGACGTATTCAGAGACGGCGTCAACGGGGCGGCCTGCAACCACTCCGACCCCCGCTCCATTGCCGAGGCCGTGAAGTGCGCCGCGGTGAGGGTTGCATTTTTTGCCAAGAACAATCTGAAAGAGTCGTTGAAGTATAGTAGCGGCGCTTTTGCCGCACGTATTAAAAATATTTTGGAGGAGAGTCTGAGGGGCGGTTCGCATTAGATTAGAGGTGTTTAAGTATGCCGTTGTGCCGAACCGTATCCGCAGCGATAGTTATGGCTGATAAACGTACTATTTCATCTTACAGAACCGGTCGATGGGTCGATCAGTTCAAGTTCAGGTATTATGTCCCCTCTCCGTTGAGCGAGGGTGTGGGAGTGGACGATGCGCAGACGGCCATGATGCTGGCCGACGCCTCTTATGCGGTCGGTCGTCTGGACGGTTATCTGCGTGGCATGGGGCGTACGAGCCCCTATCTGCGCCATCTGTGGACGTGCGACGCGTTGTCGTGGTTGCGCTCTGAGGGTGTCGAGCTCACATTCGAGGAGTATCACATGCCCGACGGAGAGCTTACGGCCCGCAAACGCGCACGTCGCGACGACACAAGGCGTTACGTGAGCACTATGGAGGAGGCGTTGGCCATAATGTCGTCGAGCGGGGGCAAGCTATCCGTGCGGGCATTGCGTGCCGTGCACAAACAGTTGATGGTAAGCTCCGAGGGCATCAACCGCATACCGGGCATGTTCCGCGTGGAGCACACCGCGGTAGGAGGCGCCACATTGCAGGACGCCGATTACGTGCCGCCGCATCCCGACGAGATACAGCAGCTCATGTCTAACTTCGACGAGTTCATACAATCGGACAAAAAGACGCTCAACCCTCTGGTGCGTGTGGCTATGGCCCACCTGCAGTTTCTTAACATACACCCGTTTGCCGACTACAACGGCCGAATAGTGCGTCTTATGACCTCCCTCATGTTGTGTTCGGAGGGGATGACCCTCTCTCCCGCCGTGTTCGTGGGACGCTACATAGAGAACCACAGGCGTATATATTTCGATCGCATGAATACGGCTCGCTCCACAGGCGACATGGTCCCTTGGGTGAAGTTCATGGCCGTGGGCGTGCAGGAGGGGGCACAGGAGGCTTATGATAAGATAACGGCTGCCGAGTCGCTCGTAGGAGGTTTGCAGGACAGGATGTCGGGCGACAAACGGCGCGCCGAGAACAGCGCCGCCCTGCTCAGGCTGTTGTGCGAGCGTGTGGCCGTGTGCGCCAGAGATGTTATGGAGGCTCTGGATATAACCATGCCCACCGCAGGTAGTCTGATAGAGGCGTTCGTAGAGGCCGGCATTCTGGAGGAGACGACGGGACAGAAAAAGAACCGCGTCTATCTCTTCCGCAAGTTATGCGATATTATGGGGGCACAGCCCGCTTTGTGACATTATGTTTAAAGTGGACCGACTGTCGCGGTAGTTTGTCTTGCAATAGGGCGGTCGCACATCGGATAAAATTTAAAAACGAAATAGATATGAAACACAAATTGCTGGTATCGCTTGCCGTCGTATCGGTTTTTTTCGCCGATGTCTCGGCACAGCCGGCGACGGGCTTGCGAAAGATCAACCCCACTACGGTGGAGGTGTCGTTGGACGACGGCAGGCGTATGAGCCTCGATTTTTACGGAGACGACATCTTCCGTGTTTTCCGCGACGATGCGGGCGGCATAATACGCGATCCGAAGGCCTCTCCCGAGGCGCGGATACTGGTCGACAATCCGCGTCGCAATGTTACCGGGCTTACCACCGGCGACGAGGGAGGGCTCTTTACCGTCTCTACGCCCCGTGTGCGGGTCGATATCGACAAGCAGACCTCGTGCATGACGGTGGTCGACCGCAAAACCGGCAAAACGGTGCTGCAACAGGCATCACCCGTCTCTTTCGACAAGGGGCGCACATCTGTCTCGTTACGTGAGATGCCGGACGAATACTTCTACGGCGGCGGCGTGCAGAACGGCCGTTTCTCGCACAAAGGCAACGCCATAGCCATAGTAAACCAGAACAGCTGGACCGACGGCGGAGTGGCATCTCCCACGCCTTTCTACTGGTCTACCGCCGGTTACGGCCTCATGTGGCACACTTTCGCCCCCGGAGAGTACGACTTCGGCAAGAGTGAAGAGGGTGTGGTAAAGCTCGTTCACGATACCGACTATCTCGACCTATTCATTATGGTAGGGGAGGGGATAGAGCCTCTGCTCGGCGGCTTCTACCAGCTGACGGGAAATCCGGTTCTGCTCCCCAAATTCGGCTTCTATCAGGGTCACCTCAACGCCTATAACCGCGACTATTGGGCCGAGGACGAGAACGGTATACCCTTCGAGGACGGCAAACGCTACAAGGAGAGTCAGAAAGACAACGGAGGCGTCAAGGAGTCGCTCAACGGCGAGAAAGACAACTACCTCTTCTCGGCGCGTGCCGTTGTAGACCGTTACAGCGCTCACGACATGCCGCTCGGCTGGGTATTGCCCAACGACGGTTACGGTGCCGGCTACGGCCAGACCGCGACTCTGGACGGCAACATAGCCAACCTGCGCGAGTTCGGCGACTATGCCCGTACCGAAGGGGTGGAGATAGGGCTATGGACGCAATCCGATCTGCACCCGCGCGATGGGGTGGAGGCCCTGTTGCAGCGCGACATAGTCAAGGAGGTGCGCGATGCGGGCGTACGCGTGCTTAAGACCGACGTGGCATGGGTGGGACCCGGTTACTCGTTCGGCCTTGCCGGCGTGTCGGATGCGGCGGACATCATGACCTACTACGGCGACGACAGCCGCCCGTTCATCATCACTCTCGACGGCTGGGCGGGCACACAGCGTTATGCCGGCGTATGGTCCGGCGACCAGACAGGAGGCGAGTGGGAGTATATCCGTTTCCACATTCCTACCTACATAGGCTCGGGTCTGTCGGGTCAGCCCAACATCACCTCCGATATGGACGGCATCTTCGGCGGCCTGAACCCCGTGGTCAACACCCGCGACTTCCAGTGGAAGACATGGACCCCCATGCAGCTCAACATGGACGGTTGGGGCTATAACGAGAAGTATCCCCACGCCCTCGGAGAGCCGGCAGCCTCCATCAACCGCATGTATCTCAAGCTCAAGTCGGAGCTTATGCCCTACACTTACAGCATAGCCGCAGAGGCGGTGGACGGTCTGCCCATGATGCGCGCCATGTTCCTCGACACTCCCAACCGCTACACTTCGGGTAGCTCGACCCGCTATCAATACATGTACGGCCCGTGGTTCCTCGTGGCTCCCGTCTATCGTGACACACATGCCGATGAATCGGGTAATGACGTGCGCAACGGCATATACCTGCCCGAGGGGCGCTGGATCGACTACTTCACCGGCGAGCTATACGAGGGCGAGTGCGTCATCAACGACTTCGACGCCCCTCTGTGGAAACTCCCGGTATTCGTGCGCGACGGCGCCATAATACCCATGACCGCCCCCAACAACAATCCGGGCGAGATAGACCCGTCGCATCGTATATACGAGATATACCCCCACGGCTTTACCTCTTTCATGGAGTATGACGACGACGGCCGCACCGAAGCCTACAAAAGAGGCTATAGCACCAACACGCTTATATGGTCCGAGGCAGACGAGGCTCGTCGTCGTGCCGTCGTCACCGTAGCCTCTAACGTAGGCGATTTCGAGGGTTTCGTGCCCGTAAAGAGCACCGAGTTGCGTATCAACGTGACGCAAGAGCCGAGAAAGGTGTCGGCAAAGGTCGGCGGCAAGACGGTGAAGCTCACGCGTGCATCGTCAAAAGAGGAGTTCGAGACCCTCGACGACGTCTTCTTCTACGACCCGGCTCCCCAGCTCAACCGTTTCGCCACTCCGGGCAGCGAGTTCGAGAAAGTATCTATCGTCAAGAACCCGCAATTATTAGTCAAGGTGGCTCCGTATGATGTCACCTACAACTCTTTGGTGGTTACTGTCGACGGCTTCGTATTCGCGCCCGAGAACAACAGACCCGCTCTAAAGGCCGGTTCGCTCCCGGCTCCTGCCGGTATTTGTGCGGAGGACGGCGACGCCGTAGGTTACAGCATGCGTCTGTCGTGGGACAAGGTGGACGGTGCCGACTACTATCAGATTATGTTCGACGACATGTTGTACACCACTATCAAGGAGCCTTACTATCTGTTCAATGATCTCGCGCCCGAGACCTCGTATAGCTTTATGTTGCGCGCCGTTGGCAAAGAGGGGTGTTCCGACTGGAGCTCTTTCGAGGCCACGACCGGTTCCGACCCGTTGGAGTTCGCCCTGCACGGCATAAAGGCCACCGTTACAGCTCCTAATCAGCGAGGACAAGGCATTGCCAAGCTCTTTGACTTCGACGAGAACAACATGTGGCACACCAAGTGGGATCAGAGTGCCGTGCCGTTCGAGATGGTACTCGACCTGCATACCGTAAACACCCTCGATAAGTTACACTATCTCCCCCGCACCGACGGCAAGAACGGCATGCTCCTCAAAGGCGAGGTATTTTACAGTATAGACAAGGCCGACTGGGTATCGGCAGGCGACTTCTCGTGGGATGCCGACAGCGAGGTCAAAGTGTTCGGCTTCGATGCCAAGCCCGAGGCACGCTACGTCAAGATAGCGGTGAGCGACGGTGTCGGCGGCTTCGGGTCGGGACGCGAGCTTTACATCTTCAAGGTGCCCGGCACCGAGAGCCGTCTGCCCGGCGATGTCAACAACGACGGACGCGTAGACCGTAACGACTTCGTGTCGTACACCAATTACATGGGGTTACGTCGTGGCGATGCCGACTTCGACTACGTCAGCATAGGCGATGTCAACCGCAACGGCATGATAGACGCTTACGACATATCGACGGTGGCCGTGTGCCTCGAAGACGGTGCCTACGCCCCTCCCGGCGAGAGGGTGGCCGGCACAGTAGTGCTATCTGCGCCCGACCGTCTATACCGTGAGGGCGAGACTATAGAGGTGACCGTACGCGGTCAGGATCTCGAAGCGGTCAACGCCCTCGGGTTCGCCCTGCCGTACGATGTGCGCGACTGCGAGTTCGTGGCCATACGCCCCATAGCTCTCGGTCAGATGCAGGACATAACCCGCGACCGTCTCCACACCGACGGCTCCAAAGTCCTATATCCCACGTTCGTCAACATCGGCGACAAAGAGACCCTCAGCGGCTCCGGCAACCTCTTCATAATAGAGTTCAAAGCCCGCCGCGACACACGATTCTCCCCGCAACCCTCCGACATACTGCTTGCCAAGCCCGAGGCACGCTACGTCAAGATAGCGGTGAGCGACGGTGTCGGCGGCTTCGGGTCGGGACGCGAGCTTTACATCTTCAAGGTGCCCGGCACCGAGAGCCGTCTGCCCGGCGATGTCAACAACGACGGACGCGTAGACCGTAACGACTTCGTGTCGTACACCAATTACATGGGGTTACGTCGTGGCGATGCCGACTTCGACTACGTCAGCATAGGCGATGTCAACCGCAACGGCATGATAGACGCTTACGACATATCGACGGTGGCCGTGTGCCTCGAAGACGGTGCCTACGCCCCTCCCGGCGAGAGGGTGGCCGGCACAGTAGTGCTATCTGCGCCCGACCGTCTATACCGTGAGGGCGAGACTATAGAGGTGACCGTACGCGGTCAGGATCTCGAAGCGGTCAACGCCCTCGGGTTCGCCCTGCCGTACGATGTGCGCGACTGCGAGTTCGTGGCCATACGCCCCATAGCTCTCGGTCAGATGCAGGACATAACCCGCGACCGTCTCCACACCGACGGCTCCAAAGTCCTATATCCCACGTTCGTCAACATCGGCGACAAAGAGACCCTCAGCGGCTCCGGCAACCTCTTCATAATAGAGTTCAAAGCCCGCCGCGACACACGATTCTCCCCGCAACCCTCCGACATACTGCTCGTCGATAAGGGTTTGAATATACGGATGTAAAAATAGGGCCGAGAAAAACATTCTCGGCCCTATTTTATTCAAACCCTTATGAGGGTGTTCGCTGATGCCTCCGGCGGGGCTTTCAGCCGGACTCTCCGAGGGGTCTCCCGACGGGCCCTTCGGGGAGTTACTTTTGTCGAGTGACAAAAGTAGGTCTCCATGAAATGGTCCCCCGGAAGGGCCGCCGGAGGCAAAACAACGCATCTTCATAAAAACCCGAAACAGGGGGTGGAAATCTCAAATTTCCACCCCCTGTTTCGGGTTTTCAACAAAGACAGCCTGTTTATTCCACCGGCACTACTTTCAGTGTCTCGCCGGCGTCTTCGGAAACGGCTTTTTTCCATTTCTCGCTGTAGCCCGGTTGGTCGGGGTTTGCGGCGCGAGTGGTCGAGAAGTCGTTGTGGAGGAAGCCGTCGGGGCCCTCTTTCTTGACGTTGCCGTCGATGTATTTGACGAGGAGGTAGTTGTCGAGGGCTACCCATTCGTCGAACATCGATTGCGCTTTGTCTATCGAGTAGTTGGTGAGGAACTGGCGAGCCGCCTCGGGCGATACCTTGAGTAGCTCGAGGGCCGCTTTGTCTATTGCGGGTATCTCGGCAATGGCCTGATTCTCACGACGGTCGGCCACTTTCTGTATGTCTTTGCTTATGAGGTCGTAACGCAGATACGCGGCGTTAGCCACACGACTGAACACCCAGAATGCGGCTGTGGGCGAGTAGGTTATGAGGTTACCGTTACCCTCGCGGAGACACTCGGGCACATCGTAAGAGCTGGTGTAGACGGGTGTGAGACACGATGTGGCGGCGTCGTCCACACCGAACCACAGTATGCCGCCCACCTCGTCGGGAAGCCAGCTGCGGGCCTGACCGAGAAGCCAGAAGCCGGTCTGCTGGGTGGCTATGGCGCGCTCGTTGGTGTACTCCACGCCGTCGTATTTGAATGTCATGGGTCTCCAGCGATAGGGGAGCTGGTGACCGCCGGCGCCTATGTCATGACGCATGTCCAAGGGGGTGTCTTCGTAGTGGTCGCGCATCATGTCGGCGAGCTCTTTGACGGAAATCTTGGCTTTGGGCTTCACATAGAGGGGCATACGCTTGCTCGTGTCGTGGCCCAAGGCATATTCGACATACTCGTCCATGCCGCCGGCGAAACGGTTGAACGCGCTCCATACGCGAGCCTCGCAACCGCGCATGCCGCTGAAGTCGAGGGGGTTGTAGACATCGGCGAAGCTGAAGTCGGCATCCTTGCCCTTATAGAGCTTCTCGCTCTTGGCGAAAGATATTACGTCGGGGCTGTAGATGCAGTTCTCGGGGTCGTCGAGCGGGAACTGACGTATGCGCGCCTGATTGGCGTGAGAGCTTATATAGCCGTCGGGTATGCGGACGGCCACCCATACGGCGCCTTTGTTGACGTTCTTGCCGTTAACTATCTTGCTACCCTTGCCTATAAGCTCGAGTATCCACGCCTCGTTCTTGTCGGCGATTGTGAACGACTCGCCGGATGAGGCGTAGCCGTATTCGTTGGCCAGCGAGGTGAGGGTGTCGATGGCTTCGCGCGCGGTCTTGGCGCGTTGCAGGGTGACGTATATGAGCGAGCCGTAGTCCATTATGGCATCCTTGTCACGAAGCTGCGACAGGCCGCCGAAGGTGGTCTCGGTGATGATGAGCTGGTGCTCGTTCATGTTGCCGATGGTGGAGTAGGTGTGGGCTATCTGCGGTATCTGACCCATGTAACGACCGGAATCCCAGTCGAATATCTTGAGCATGGTGCCGGGTGCGTGGTCGGCCGCGGGGGTGCGGTAGAGTTCGCCGTAGAGCACATGCGAGTCGGCAGAATAGGTTACCATCACCGAGCCGTCTTTGGACGCCCCTTTGGTGACGATGATGTTGGTGCAGGCGTCAGCGGCCGGCGAGGCCCACAATATGGCCGCTATTGCGGTTGCGAGCGAAAATAGTCGTTTTCTCATTTATATTTGATGTTTAGAAATATTTTACCTAATTTTAAAGTCGGAAAGGAA
>CAMWRR010000008.1 GCA_947176715.1 uncultured Rikenellaceae bacterium
ATTTCATCAGAAAAGACGCAGGAGCTTTTCAGCACCTACGGAAAGTCTAATCTCGACAGCGGCTCTCCCGAGAGTCAGATTGCGTTATTTTCTCACCGTATCAACCACCTCACAGGTCACCTCAAGACTCACAAGCACGACTACAACACACAGCGCGCCCTGTTGAGACTCGTAGGTAAGAGACGTCGTCTCCTCAACTACCTGATCAAAGTTGATATCGAACGTTATCGTGCCATCGTCAAGGCCCTTAACCTCAGAAAATAACATCCTGTCGAAAGGATTTTCAGAAAGAATGCCGGCCGCAAGTGGTCGGCATTTTTCTTTCTCTGCCGCTCTCGGAAACGGCAACTACCCATCGCCTAAAGAGACAGCCCTATCGTCCACGCATTACTACCGCTCCTCCGCCCCGTTTCTGAACTCCATAGAAGACAGCCCCGTGACACGACGAAAGAAACGGCACATATAAGAGGCGTCCTCGAAATTCAGCTTATAGGCTATATCCTTGACCGACAGCCGAGTATCTGTCAGATAGGTCTTTATCTCCACAGCGAGTTGCCGGTCGATGAGCTGCTTGGGGGGATATTCCGTGTATTCTCCGGCATATCTTATAAAGATGTAGGCATCGGGCAGAAAGAGACAATCGCTCTTATTTAACTACTCCCTACCCCGGGCCTCCGTCACAGGCGGAGTGGGAATTTCTTGCCCACTGCCATGTGCGGCCATCAACGAGTCTATCGTAGCCTCGGCTTCGACCAAGCGTCTGTGGCGACGCACTATGACACCCTCTCCGTCGAGCACCACCACGAACGGTAGCTCCTCTACGGCGTAGTTATCGGTGGCGGCATTGTCGCGCACGTGTATGTGGGGCCACGACATGCCCAAGACGTTTATGGCCGTTCTGAAATCGCTATCGCTCTCCTCCCGCACGTTTATGCCCGTAACGGTAAGACCCTCGTCGCCGTAACGGTCCGTCAGAGCCTTGAGCAACGCCGTGTCGTCGAGACACTCGCCGCACCACGACGCCCAGAAGAAGAGCACCGCCGGACGCCCCTTGCCGACGGCATCGGAGAGGCGGACGGGATTACCGGAGGCATCGGCGCCGATAACCTCTATAAAGGGACGCCCCTCCGCGCTACGCTCCGCGCGGTGTTTTCTGTTGCGGATAGCCACCAACGGCGGAAGCTCCCGCGAGGGGAGGTATGCGACGGTGCCGAGCACGGAGTCTATCTCATGTGCGTCGAGCATGCCCGCCCAGTTGAGCATCACATATCCCGACACTATATTGTCGCGGTTCTCCTCGACGCACTCGCCGTAATATTCCGATATATCCTCCTTTATCTCTTTACCGATCGCCGTCAATGCGCTGTCGAGCCTATATCCGGACAACTCGTCGCGGGCCCGTTCGGTACGTCGCATATATCGGCGATACCTGCTACGGACGTAGTTGTTGACGGCGTTTATCTTGCCGTTAAGCTCCGTACCGCTCAGGTAGGGGGTGAAATGTTCGTCGAACGTAACGACCGTCTCGCCCGGCTCGCACACCACTATCCGTTTACGTCCGTCTACCGCTATGTATCTCAGTGCGGGCCTCTCCACGCGCCCCTCGAACACAAAAGCGCCATTCTCTACCACGACGCTGTCGACAGACTCGTCGTACATATCGTAGAGACGAACCACCGTCCCGTCCTTCACGAAATCGCCCTCGAACGAACCTATGATAGTGTAACGGCTCCCCGAAGAGCACGAGAAAAGAAGCAACAGTAGCGGGATTACGATATTTTTCATGGCTTTAGATGGATATGTAACACACGGTAGCGAGACAGCTCCGCGCCCCCTTAAGAGCAGAGCGTGATATACGCCAAAACCCACCCGTCTATCGACAAGTGGGTCTATAATATGTCGCACCTCCGACTCTTAGAGAGAGTTTACGTGGTGAGCTATACCGCTTTTGAGGTTGGCCGCTTTGTTTTTGTGGATGATGTTACGCTTAGCGAGCTTGTCGAGCATAGCCGATACCTTGGGGAGGAGCTTTTCAGCCGCCTCTTTGTCCGAGGTGTTACGAAGAGCTCTGACCGCGTTACGAGTGGTCTTGTGGTAATATTTGTTACGAAGTCTCCTTACGTCGGTCTGACGGATTCTCTTCTTAGATGACTTATGGTTTGCCATTATTAGCCTGTGTTTACAAGTAAATACCTTAAAATTCGTAGTCCGTAGGGGAATCGAACCCCTGTTGCAAGAATGAAAATCTTGAGTCCTAACCCCTAGACGAACGGACCGGATGGGATAGTAAATATCTCAATCGTGGACGCAAAGATATGCAACTTTTTCAAACAAACAAAAAAATGCAAAGAAAAAATTCACCTGCCGCGCCACAACATCCTGATAACATGCAACATATCGAAGCAAAGCCTACATTATCCTTTCGGCACATGCCTTTACTTACATTTCACTGAATAGCAACGACTTACCCCTCAATACCGACAACATCTACCCCAATCGGAAAACATGCGAAACCATGCGGAATCCGTGACGCTCAAAAAAAGCGTGGGCGTTATTATTCACTACACCGTATACCAAATATACAGACGCTACTCCTCGGTCGCATAGCCACCGGCGACCTACATCGAGCAGAATGCCACCGAGCCCGGCACCCCGCATATCGCGCCGCACGATCAAATCGCATATCACACCGAAAGGGAGATCGCCGTCAGAGGCTATCTCCACCACGACGAATCCCCGGACGACACCGTCATCCTCGGCTACAAACACCCTACTCGTCGGCGCCGATATCTTATCGACGATATACCGTTGCCACTTCCGCTTGCCATCCGCGGCCAACACATCCTCTCTCTCGGCAATCCCCATCTGCAGCTCGCCGTGCGAGACATAAGAGATGTCGGACGATACAGTATCCCAGAACAGATCGGACAACGCCTGCACGTCGTCATTCACAGCCTCTCTACACATTTTACTATAATTTATTGTTTCGCAGACTAAACACTATCAGCATAACGGAGCCGAAAACAATCAACGCCAACGTAAAGGTAATGATAGCCAACCCCACGCTACCGGCAAAATCGTGCATGCCGAACCGCTGTATGAACGGCACCTCTATCTGTTGAAACAGAACACCGAACAACGATGCCGCCGAAATACACCCCAACACCACGTTGAGCATACCGGATTGTTTGAGCTTGCGCATCTCGCTGATATTGAGCAACGATTGATCAATCTTATCCATCGCATCGTTAAGCCGGGCAATGTCACGCTCCACCTCCAGTCGACGTGCCGTACGCTCGAACATGATTTTATGTGAAATGTAGCGTGAGTACTTGACGGCATCGAGTTGCAGAAGCAGCTTGGTGACACGAAGAACCCGCCGGGCATTTTCTTCGAGCACTCCGCGGGCATGACGAAGCGACGACACCCGGATGGTGTTATACAGGAAAAGGTCGAGTGCCACGTTGATAGTATACTTCTTGGCCAACACCATCTCCAGAATCAACAGATACTCGGGCCACGAGACATGATAGCGCTTGCGTTCGCGCAGATGCGCCTCCCAATCTGTCGGCGATTCCCCTCCCCGCAGACCGTATGTACCGAACACGACGCACATATTGGGATTTACCAGAATAAGATCATCGGTATCGATAGCCACGTTAGTGCCGCACACATCGTCGAAACATTCGTCCGTACGGTAAGGCCACTCGTAAGGATAGAGAGACATCAGCCCCGTGAGCTCCTTGCCGTGCCGACGATAAATATGGTCTATTATCTCCGGCTCTTTCATAGCGGAGAACATACCGCCGGTATGCGCCACATCCTCCCATACGTCCACGTAGACATAGTTCATGTCTTTTGTCTGAGCAAATACCTGATTGCGACCTATCAACCGTTTGTACCTGCGCTGAATATCGACGAAATTGTTTATCCCCTCGTCTCCGGGCAGCACCACAGGTACGTCGAGCCACCGACCGCACTCGTCTATGCAGAGGTCCTCCACTCGCATATCGGTAATGTCGAGATTGATGGTGCTGAACTTTTTGTCGTCGTCGCAACTCCAGTGTTCCGCCCCCATGTTCATAGAAGCGAGCGAGATAAGATGATCGGTAGATATCGCCTCGCTACACCGGCAATAATCTCCGTCTACCACCATGCGATAGGTAACCGAAACGGTACGCCCGAAGAATACGGAGACCTCTACGAAGATATGCCCCGAAAGCGTAACCGGATAAGGCTCGTCCAACGACAGGCTGAAATCGAATCCCCTGACACCATAACGCTTTACAGGCGACTCGTGCAACTCGTCGGTGATGAAGATCTGGCTGTCGATAGAGTTATCCACCTCGACGAATCGCCCCGCGAGTTGCGACACATCGAAATGATCTACGGAGAAGATCTGGATGTAAACGATAGCGAACTTATTATAACGCAACTCATCCGGGGATTGCAATATATCTTCCATGGGCGACATAATGTTTAATAGGTTATAAAAATAATAAATTTCCCTCGATCGGACAAATATCGACACGATTTTCAAGGCATTTCCCGATATTACGTCGCTATCTCGGAGTCGGACGTATCATACGTATTGTCTATCCATCCGCCTTTTCATTTTTATCGTTATCTTTGCAAAGGATAATCGGCCGGACATTCCGTCTTTGCTTCCGGGAACTTCGTCTCGGCAATGTTTGATCCGGCATTGTACACGGACCGATTGTCTATGATAATGAAATCCGGGCAAGTTGGCACGAACTCTCCGTCGGCTTCGGCGCGGTCACCTTTAAGGCGACACAAAACGACAGGTATGTTACCACGAGTTTCGATAATAACGGTTGTCTACAATGCGGCGGCGGATTTGCGCGTCACATTGGAGAATCTGTTGCAGATAAAATACGAGAATCTCGAACTGATAGTTGTGGACGGCGGCTCCACCGACGGCACACGCTCCGTCATAGAGGAGTTCTCGTTGCACATAGCCCATTGGGTCAGCGAGCCCGACGACGGGATATACGACGCCATGAACAAAGGGTTGCGCATGTCGGGGGGCGATTACGTGTGGTTCGTCAACGCCGGCGACTGTGTCTACGACCCCCATGTGTTAGAGAACATATTCAAGGGACGGGAGCAATATGCCGACGTGTATTACGGCGAGACGCTCGTAGCGGACGACTGCGGAGCTATAAAGGGGTTGCGACGCAAGAGGCTCCCCGAAAGGCTCACATGGCACAGCATGCGCAAAGGGATGGTGGTATGCCACCAGTCGTTCATTGCCGCCCGCGACATTGTGCCCATGTACGACACCGGATACAGATACGCCGCCGACATCGACTGGGTGATAGAGACACTGCGGCGTAGCAAGAGGATAGAGAACACCCGCTCGGTCATATCGGTATTCCGACAGGGAGGGGTCAGCACCGCGCACCGCAAGGAGAGCCTGCGGGAGAGGTTCGGTATAATGCGGCGATATTACGGATTGCCCGTCACCTTATTTTGGCATTTGGTATTTCTGTTCGGACTGTTCGCACCCCGTTACAGAAAGATAGGACGGGAGACGAAGGCCCTCTTTCAATAGAGACGACCCGTCGGAAACGGAGCGGGAAGATATTGTACTCCGGTCAAATGCAGTTTCTCTGTGAAGATGCCCTACGCAGGCACCGACAAAAAGTTGACCTTAGCAAATAAAAATATTGCCGTCTGATAAAAATTCAAAACATCCGCACAATTTAATAAATCAACACAAAAACAGCCTTCAGACACGAATAGGATTATATTCCTCAGCTTTTTTATTATTCCGATACGTCACCGAAAAAGGAGCCTGCGGGGGACCGCGCCTCGCGGCGGGCATAAGAGAGGTAGTTGTGGGCATTTAGCGAATAACGCTTATAGATTAGCTACTCTCCCTTGCGGGCCTCCGTTGGGGGAGAGTTTCTGCCCACCGCGAGGTGCGGCCCGCCGGGTTTTTCGCTACGCTTCAAACCCGCCAAAAGGAAAGTGTTTGACGGCTCTCGCATTCGCTCAGACCGCATCCGGAACGAATATAAGTTTTACCGGACAGCAATAAACTAAAAAGGGAGGGGCCATTTTCGACAGCCCCTCCCTTTTCGTTATATTTATTATTAGTTCTTAGCCTCTGTCGCCACCTCTTTCGACACCTTCTTGACGAGACCGCAGAGGACAGAGCCGGGACCCACCTCTATGAATGTGTCGGCACCGTCGGCTATCATGTTCTGCACGGTCTGTGTCCAGCGCACGGGGGCTGTCAGCTGTGCTATGAGGTTTGCTTTGATCTTTTCGGGATCGGTGTAGGGCTTGGCGTCCACGTTCTGGTAGACGGGGCATATCGGGGCCTTGAAAGGCGCGGCTTCAATAGCGGCCTGAAGCTCCACGCGTGCCGACTCCATCAGGGGCGAGTGGAACGCGCCGCCTACATTGAGTTTGAGGGCACGTTTGGCACCCTTCTCGGTGAGTATCGCACACGCCTTGTCGATACCCTCTATGGAGCCGGATATCACAAGCTGACCGGGACAGTTGTAGTTGGCCGCAACCACCACCTCGGGTATCGACTGGCACACCTCCTCAACCGTCTTGTCGTCGAGACCTATTATGGCAGCCATCGTAGAGGGGGCCGCCTCGCAGGCCTTCTGCATGGCCAAAGCACGCTTCGACACTAATTTGAGACCATCCTCGAAAGAGAGGGCGCCGGCAGCCACCAATGCCGAGAACTCACCCAACGAGTGGCCCGCCACCATGTCGGGGGCGAACTCCGCGCCGAGCGATTTGGCCAATATCACCGAGTGCAGGAATATGGCCGGCTGTGTCACCTTGGTCTGCTTGAGCTCCTCGTCGGTGCCGCCGAACATTATGTCGGTGATGGAGAAGCCGAGGATGTCATTGGCTTTATCGAACATTGCCTTTGCTTCGGGCAGGGTGTCGTAGAGGTTCTTGCCCATGCCTACGAACTGAGCCCCCTGGCCGGGGAATACGAATGCTTTCATTATTTTCGTCAGTTTGGTTTATTCTTCTTGTCGCGACAAATATAGGCATAATTGCCTAATTGCGAAAACAAAAGGAATGCGTCTACTCTCTCATCGATGCGGGAAAGCCTTTACCCGCTTGCGTTGCGTGTCGTGCGCTTTGCTGTGTATCTCGGCTTTCTACACCAAGGCGATGTTGCTGTCACCTCAGACTATGCGAAAAATCTCCGCTTACCGCAAGGCGCACCCTATCTAACTTATTTACTACCTATTGCTGACCTCCGCGGAGATTTTCTGCTCGCTGCTAGGTGGCCCCCGGGCTCTACACTACGGTTCAAACCCGACAAGCGGAAAGTGTCTGACGGCTTCTCGCATTCGCTCGGTCCGCACCTCGCGACGGGCAGAAATTTTCACCGGACAGCAAACATTTTAATATCGATAGAAGACACGCTATTCCACTCTCCCACAAGATTGTCGCTTCCCCCAAAAGCGGATCGAAAACGTAAAGTCTGCATCTCCCCAAGATGAAATAAGATAGTTCGGAGTCAATATTGGTTTTAAGAAACCTTCTACCGAAATTTGTCGAAGCAACAGCCTGAAAGAAATGTGTTTATTGCATTTTCCGAATATGTTTCATACATTTTGACAAACACGGAAAGTGTAAGGCTTGTTCCTTTAGAGTGAACGTAGGAAATTCACAAAGTAGAGAGGGTAAGCAGACATCTATTCACGTCCTATCCATATTCTATGGATCGGCGTGGGGCTGTTGCTTATTTATCTACTAAGGTTTCCTACGACCTACTCTAACGAATAAGTTTGCGGCACCACGCTTTCTTTTTATTATTTGCCGTCATGGTGTCGTGCGGCGCAAGCTTTTATACGATGAAGAGACATCTGTTCTTTTTGATTCTGCTCGTCACGGCCTTTGTGACTGGGTGCAGCAAAGACGACACACGACACGATGTGCCCGTCACGGAGGTAAGGTTAGATAAAGAGACCGTCACTTTGAACGTCGGCGAAACGGCTCAACTGAAAGCGACCGTATTACCCGACAATGCCGATAGCAAAACGGTGACATGGAGCAGCGACGACAAAAGCGTGGCCACCGTGAGCGAAGCCGGATTGGTGGCGGCAATCGCCCGTGGCGAAGCCACTATCACCGCAACGGCCGGAGGCAAAAAGGCGATCTGTAGGGTTACGGTGTCAGATGCTGGAACAGGATCGGAAGAAGATGGCACGGGTTCGGAAGAAGATGGGGCAGACTCGAAAAAAGATAGAAATATTGCCGCCTATTTCGACCCGGATTTTGCCCGTGTGCTCGAAAAAGAGGGTATATTCCCGATGCGACATTTATAACAGTTGAGGATGTGCAGGATATTGATAGTATTTATATATCTCAGGAAGAGCTAACTTCATTGCGAGGTATCGAGTATTTCACTAAATTGACAGATTTGCGCTGCTACAACAATCAACTCAATTCATTGGATATAAGCAACAATACGGAATTGACAGATTTGGACTGCGATAACAATCAACTCACTTCATTGGATATAAGCAACAATACGAAATTGAGATATTTATACTGCTCCAGCAACCCCGGCACAAGCGGAAAATTCCCCGTTACAGCATGGTTCGACAATAGCACCAAACCGGAAGGATTTACTTCCGATAGTTGGACCTATGACGGACAACGCGTCGAAATAGATTATATTCAGCGTTAATATCCGCAGATTCAAAAAGCGCAACGTCAGCAGGTTGGAATCCGCTGACGTTGCGCTTTTATATCTCCCCTCTCAGCACCGCCTCCGCCATCCTCTCCCAAGAGAATTTGCCCCTCTCCACGGCGACATTACCGCGCAGACGGCGGTTGTTCTCGCCATCGAAACACCTAATCATGGCCTCGGAGAGTCCGTCGGGAGTCACCACGTAGCCGGCCACGCCGTCGGGCACTATCTCGGGCAGACCGCCCACCGGGGTCACTATCATGGGCAGGCCGAAGTGGTAGGCTATCTGCGTCACGCCGCTTTGGGTGGCCGTCTTGTAGGGCTGCACCACCATATCGGAGGCGGAGAAGTATGCGGCGATATCGGCATCGGGGATGAAACGGTCGTGGAGTACGACGCTGTCGCCTATACCGAGGCGCTCTATCTGTTCGACGTAGGGGGCCTTGTCGGTGTAGAACTCTCCGGCCACTACCAGCATCTTGTCGCCGTTTCCGGGTGAGGCTTTCAGATTGGCCCATGCGTCGAGCAACGTATCGAGCCCCTTGTAGTCACGTATCAGCCCGAAGAAGAGGGCATAACGCATGGAGGGGTCGAACCCCAACCGCCGGCATGCCTCGGTGCGGTCGACGGGGTCGCCGTAGTTGGAGTAAAGGGGGTGCGGGGCAAAGGCCACCGGCGCCGTCTTGTCGAACATACGTATCTCGCTCTCAACCTGGCGGCTCATGCAGACGAAACGGTCCGCCGAGCCTATGAAATAGCGCGTCAGTATGTTGTCGTAGAAGTGGCGTTCGTGGGGCACTATGTTGTCGGCCAAGGCCACCACCGGTATGCCGGCCCTCCTTACCATGCGGCACACCGAACCCAACGCGGGCGCGAGGTATGGCGACCAGTAGCGCACAAAGAGCATGTCGGGACGGCGGCGGCGTATCTCGCGTGCGGTGGCCGCCCAGCTCCACGGACCCACCGAATTGAGCCTGCGCTCTATGTGCAGGTCGTCCGGGGCGGGCGAGGTGCTGTATTGCGTCTTGCCGGGGAACAGAAACGACGGGTATTGCACCGTGAAGGTGATTATCTCCACGCTGTGGCCGTCGCGTATCATCTGCCGCGCCAACATCTCGTTGAACGAGGCTATGCCGCCGCGATAGGGGTGGGCCGTACCGAGAAATATTATCTTCATGAGCGTAACAGTCCGTAGTCGAGTATCTTATCCACCGCCCCCTCGCCGCTGAGCACGAATCTTTCGGCCGCCTTGCCGCGCTCCTTGAGAAGCGACGGGTCGTCGAGCATCTCTCCCAACCACTCGGCCGCCTCGTCGGCATCCGATACGGAGCGGGCCGCCCCCGCCTCTATCAGCCCTACCGCCTCGCTGAACCGCTTGTAGTTGGGACCGAACGCTATGGGCATGCCGAAGGTGGCCGCCTCCAGAGTGTTGTGTATGCCTACGCCGAAGCCGCCGCCTATGTAGGCCACAGCGCCGTAACGATAGGCGCGAGAGAGCTGGCCTATGGTGTCGAGTATCATGACCCGGGCCGAAGATAGCGCCTCCGGAGAGTCGTCCCCGGTGAAGCGCACCACCGAGGCCCCTACAGCGGCTATGCGCCGGCATAACGACGCTATCTTGGCCTCGCCCAACTCGTGCGGCGCCACGAGAAAGCGCATCTGCGGGTAACGCTCTATCAGAGATACTATTATATCGTCGTCGGGCGGCCATGTGCTACCGGCTATAAAGAGGCCGCCGTCGCCGGCGAAGTCGGTTATGCGCCCACTGGGGAGCCCCGCCTCGCGCACTATCTGTATCACCCTGTCGAAACGGGTGTCGCCGCACACGGTGACGTTGTCTATGCCTATGGATGCCAACAGCCCGCGCGAGCGTTCGTTCTGCACGAAGAGACGGTCGAAAAGGCTTAGCAGCTTGCGATAGGGACCGCCCCAAGGCTTGAAGAAGAGCTGCGAGGGGTCGAATATAGCCGACACCACGTATGCGGGTATGCCCCGGCGGTACAGCTCCGTAAGATAGTTTTTCCAAAACTCGTACTTGACGAATACCGCCGCCTCGGGACGGGCTATGTCGAGGAAGCGGCGCACACGGCCCGGCGTGTCGGCGGGGAGGTAGAATATGTAGTCGGCCCCGTCGTAGTCTTTGCGCACCTCGTAGCCCGAGGGAGAAAAGAACGTGAGCAATATCTTGTGCTCCGGATAGCGTTTGCGGAGAGCCTCCATGAGCGGCCTGCCCTGCTCGAACTCACCCAACGACGCGGCGTGGAACCACACCACGCGGTCGTCGGGCGATATGGCCTCCCTCATGCGGGCGAAGATGCCGCGCCGCCCCTCCGTCCATGCCTCGGCCTTGGGGTTGAAGGGTGCTACAGCCCTTACCGCGAGGCCGTACAACTCTATGGCTAAATTGTAAAGTATCATTTGATTCTGTCTGTCAGTTTGCGTGCGAGCTCTTCAAATACTGCTATCGTCACCGGCTCGGCGAGGGCTGCGGGACGTCCGTTGTCGCCGCCGTCCGACACCCCCATCACCAACGGTATCTGCGCCAACAGCTCTATCCCCTCGCGCTCCGCCAGAGGGGCCACGCCGTCGCGGCCGAAGATGTAGTAGCGGTTGTCCGGAAGCTCGCGCGGGGTGAACCACGACATGTTCTCCACTATACCTAACACCGGTATTCCCGCTTTCTGCGAACGGAACATAGATATGCCGCGCAGAACGTCGGCCTGAGCCACCTGCTGCGGCGTGCTGACGATGACGGCGCCGTCTATGCCCATCTCCTGCATCACGGTCAAGTGGACGTCGCCGGTGCCGGGGGGCAGGTCTATGAGCAGGAAGTCGAGCCCGCCCCACTGCGTCTGGTGCATGAGCTGTCTCAATGCGTTGGTGGCCATAGGGCCGCGCCATGCCAGCGCGTCCTCCGCCTTTATGAAGAAGCCTATCGACATGACCTTTACGCCGTAACGCTCCGCAGGGGCTATCATCTCGTGCCCCTCCTCGCCTACCGCCGTGGGCATGTACTCCTCGAGTCCGAACATCTTGGGCATGCTCGGCCCGTAGATGTCGGCATCGAGAACGCCCACCCTGTAACCCGCCCGGGCGAGGGTGACGGCGAGGTTAGCCGTTACAGTGGATTTGCCGACGCCGCCCTTGCCGGACGATACGGCTATCACATGTCCTATGCCGCTCTTGTCAACCTCCGGCACCTCTTTTTTGACCGCTTTGGGGGCGGGCTCCTTTATGAGCGCCGTGACGTCGGCACCGGGAAAAGCCTCTACTATGGCCGCCACGGCCGCCTTCTTCATGGCCGGAGCGAAAGGGTCGCGCGGACGGTCGGTCTTAAGCACGAAGCGCACCTTGTCACCGGCAACCTCCAGGTCGGCGACCATGCCCGACGACACTATGTCGCGGTCGGTCTCGGGGTGAACCACTGCCCCGAGCAGGGCCGTTATCTCTTCTTTTGTCATGACGAATACTGATTATCGGGTAGTCTGACGGGGCGGTCCCAGGCCTCTCCGGTACGGCTTTCGCACAGGCCGGACGGCAGGGTCGCTCCCCGCTTTTGTTTACAAAGATATTTTAATTATTTTTACCCGCTTTAATTTTTTTACCGAAAAACCATGAGATCATTTTTCAGAACCCTCCTCGCATGTTTCATAGCCGTAATGGCGGCGGGGGTTGTCGGTTTCATATTCATAACCATGCTCGTCTCCGTGATGAGCGCCGCTCTCGGCGAATCGTTCACCGGAGGCACGACGCGCACGGTCGGCAGCGGAAGCGTTCTGCGCATAACCCTCGACGAATCGATATCGGACAATCCTGCGGAGGCTCCCGTGTCGGCATCGTTTCTGACCGGCTCGGTACACGTCAACAGGCAGTTGTCTCTGCTCGACGCCATAAGCGCCATAGAGGCCGCGGCCGACGATCCGCGCATAGAGGCCGTGTACCTCAACATAAACGGATATCCATCGATAGGGCCCGCATCTATGGGCGAGCTGCGCGAAGCTCTCGACGCCTTCCGCCTCTCGGGCAAGCCCCTCATAAGCTATGCCGACAGCTACACCCAGAGCGCATACTACATAGGCTCGGTGGCCGACCGCGTCTATCTCAATCCTGCGGGCGACCTCGAATGGCGCGGCATGGCATCGCGCACGCTCTTCTTCAAAGGCATGCTCGACAAGCTCGGCATACGCTCCGAGATAGTGCGTCACGGCCGTTACAAGAGTGCGGTGGAGCCATTCACCGAGCGTGAGATGAGCCCCGATAGCCGTCTTCAGACCGAGCGTCTGGTAGGCTCCGTGTGGGGCGGCATAGTGGCGCAGATAGCCGCCTCGCGCTCTTTGGATTCGGCCGCCCTGCAACGCTACGCCGACTCCCTGTCGATAGACACCCCCGAGAGGGCCGTGGAGCTGGGGCTGATAGACTCGCTCCTGTACGTCGACCAGATGGAGGAGGTGATAGACTCGCTCATAGGTCCCGACTACGATGTGGTGGACCTTATCGACTACGCGGCGTTGTACAGTGTGCCGGCATCGGCTGCGGGGCCGCGTGTGGAGGTAATATATGCCGAGGGCGATATAGTGGACGGCTACGGCCGTCGCGACGAGGTGGGCGGCGACCGTCTCTCGCTGGAGCTTGCCGAGGCCCTCGACAATGACGACATCGCCGCGGTGGTGTTGCGCATCAACAGCCCCGGCGGCTCGGCTCTGGCCTCCGACGTGATAGCGCGTCAGACGGAGCTTCTGCGCGGCGAGAAGCCCGTAGTGGTATCTATGGGCGACTATGCGGCTTCGGGCGGATACTACATAGCGGCCCCCGCCGACATGATATGCGCTTCGCCCTTCACCGTCACAGGCTCCATAGGGGTGTTCGGACTGATGTTCGACATAGGCGACGCCTTGGAGAGCAATCTCGGCATAACCTCTTCTGCCGTGGGCAGCAACCTATCCGCCGACATGGGCGATATGACGCGCCCTCTGACCGACTCCGAGAGGCGCTACATGCAACGCGCCGTCGACCGCACCTACGACCGTTTCGTAGGGGTGGTGGCAAAGGGACGTAACCTTACCGTGGCCCGTGTGGACAGCATGGCACAGGGACGCGTGTGGAGCGGCACGGACGCTTCGCAGATAGGTCTGGTAGACGTGTGTTGCGGCCTTAAAGGCGCCATAGCGTTGGCCGCCGAGAGCGCAGGAGTCTACGACGACTTCACCGTCACCACCCAACGTCCCTCGCAGAGCCGCATCAACATGTTCATAGAGCTTTTAGGGCAGGAGGTGTCGGTATCGGATGATCCGCTGGTAGGGCTGGCGGCCAAGATGTCGCAACGCATACGCAATGTCGTCCGCGACAACGACAAGGTCATGGCACTGATGCCGTTGGAGTTGATATTGAGATAGTTCGCACATTGTTTCAGGGTTATGGCTAAGGTCAAGAAGAGCTGGTTCTGCAAGAGTTGCGGAAGCGAGTCGCCCAAGTGGCTGGGACGCTGTCCCGATTGCGGCGAGTGGAACACCTTCGTGGAGGAGGTGATAGCGAAAGAGAGCACGAGGCGTTACGGCGCTGTCGAGGGCGCGCGCGTGGAGCGGTCGCAGCCAGTGCCGCTCAGTCAGGTGCGCGAGCAGAACCTCGAACGCATAGACATGGGCTACCCCGAGGTCAACCGTGTCCTCGGCGGCGGTCTGGTGCCCGGGTCGCTGGTGCTTCTGGGCGGCGAGCCGGGGATAGGCAAGTCGACGCTCAGTCTGCAGCTGGCCATGCGGGCGGGAGGGCTCGACGTCCTCTACGTGTCGGGCGAGGAGAGCCCCGAGCAGATAAAGATACGGGCCGACCGTCTGGGCGACTTCTCAGAGAACTGCTACATTCTCGCCGAGACCTCGTGCCAGCAGATAGTCGACCGTATGCACGCCATGAAGCCCGGCATGGTGGTCATAGACTCCATACAGACCCTTTACAGCGACACCGTCGAGTCGTCGCCCGGCAGCATATCGCAGATACGGGAGTGCGCCGCCATACTCATGCGCTACGCCAAGGAGACCACGACGCCCCTGTTCATAATAGGCCACATCACCAAAGACGGCGCCATAGCAGGTCCCAAGATACTGGAGCACATAGTGGACGTGGTCCTTCAGTTCGAGGGCGACCCCAACAACATATACCGCCTCCTGCGAAGCATAAAGAACCGTTTCGGCGCCACCTCCGAGATAGGCGTTTTCGAGATGCGGAGCGAGGGGCTCGTAGAGGTACCCAACCCCTCGGAGATATTGCTGTCGCACCACGACGAGCCACTGAGCGGCATAGCCATAGGGGCCACTATGGACGGGGCGCGGCCGTATCTTATAGAGGTACAGGCCTTGGTGTCGGCAACGGCATACGGCACGCCGCAACGCACCACGACAGGCTTCGACGGCAAACGCCTAAGCATGTTGCTGGCGGTCATAGAGAAGCGGCTCAACTTCCGCATGGGCTCCAAAGACGTATTCCTCAACATAGCGGGCGGATTCAAGGTGAGCGATCCCGGACTCGATGCCGCGGTAGTGGCCTCCATACTATCGTCCGCACTCGACAAACCCATAGCCGACGCCACGGCTTTCGCCGGCGAGATAGGGCTGTCCGGCGAGGTACGTCCCGCCACCCGGACCGAACAGCGCATAATAGAGGCCGCACGTCTCGGTTTCAAACGGATAGTAGTATCGGCATACGCCCGCAAGGCATTGGTATCGCTCCCTCCCGACATAGAGGTGGTGTTCGTCGGCAAGATTGAGGAGCTCGCCCGTTGCGTGGCTCGATGATTCCTTGCAGATTGACTCTCCCCCAAACACAGACAGTTATCCGGACACTACCGTAACTCTCTCCACGACAGAAAAAAAGTGGGATTGAAAAACTTTTCCAATCCCACCTCTTTTACATATCCGGCAAAATCACACTGTCATTATCTCCGCCTCTTTCTTGTCCAGTTCGGCATCTATCGACTTATTGTATTTGTCGGTGAGCTTCTGCGCCTCGTTCTCGCCGTCTTTGGCCATATCTTCGGGCATGCCCTCTTTCTGGGCCTTTTTGAATGCCTCTACGGCGTCGCGGCGGGCGGTACGTATGCTGACCTTGGCGTTCTCGCCCTCGGTCTTGACCTGTTTTACCAACTGTTTGCGTCGCTCTTCGGTGAGAGGGGGGATGCTCAGACGTATGCTCTCGCCGTTGTTGGAGGGGGTGACGCCTATATTGGCATTCACGATGGCCTTCTCTATGGCCGCTATCAGGTTTTTGTCCCACGGCTGTATCAGCACTGTCTTGGCATCGGGCACCGTTACGCTGGCCACCTGATTGATAGGCATCTCGGCGCCGTAGCTCTCGACCGTTATACCGTTGAGCATGTTGACGCTCGCTTTGCCGGCGCGTATATTGAGCAACGACTCCTGAAGGAAAGCGAGGCTCTTCTGCATTTTAGCCTCAAGGGCAGACAAAATCTCTTTCGATTCCATGATATCTGTTTTTTAATTATTTCTGACTACGGTACCTATATGATTGCCCGAGAGCACTTTAGAGAGGTTACCCGGGGTATCCATATCGAATACATAGATAGGAAGACCGTTCTCCTTGCACAAAGTGAACGCCGTGAGGTCCATTATCTTGAGGCCGCGGGAGTAGACCTCGTCGAACGTAAGGTCGGAGAACTTGACGGCTGTGGGGTCTTTCTCCGGGTCGGCCGTATATATGCCGTCCACACGCGTGCCTTTGAGCAACAGCTCCGCACCCGTCTCCACGCCTCGCAGAGCCGATGCCGTGTCGGTAGTGAAGAAAGGATTGCCCGTGCCGCCGGCTATTATGACCACGTAACCGGCATCCTGTGCCTCGCGCGCCTTGGCCGGGGAGTATATCTCGCCTACGGGGGCCATGCCGATAGAGGTCATGACGCGGGCTTTGGCTCCCGCGCTCTCAAGTGCCGACTGGAGGGCCAGCGAATTTATCACGGTGGCGAGCATACCCATCTGGTCGCCTTTGACACGGTCGAAACCGCGCTTGGTGCCGCTCAGTCCGCGGAATATGTTGCCTCCGCCTATCACTATGCCGATGCACACGCCGCTGTCGGCCGCCTCCTTTATCTGCGAGGCGTAGCTTTCGACCACGGCCCCGTCTATACCGTAGCCCTGCGAGCCCATCAGCGACTCGCCGCTCAATTTGAGCAACACTCTCTTATAAACCGGTTTTATCATCGTTACAGTCATTTATTGTCGATTCGTGCGACAGCGACAACAGCTCCCCGAGCGCGTCGGCCACAGCCGTGCTGTCGTTGGCCTCAACGGCCGACAGCAAACGTTTCGCCGCATCACCGTACCTGTCTATCACACCGGTCAAGGACTCTATCTTGTCCGTAGCCTCGCGCAACCTGACGCTCTTGTCGTTAAGCAGATACTCCTGCCGGGAGAGCAACAGCTCCTTGTCGAGAAGCTCGCCCCGCACCTCTGCCAGACGTCTCTGTACGGAGCCGAGGGTCTCAGCCTGCTCGTCGATGCGACGACCGCTCTCGGCCAGACGCGATCTACTATCCTTGAGGCGCGACATCACGACGGCGTTTTCGCTGTCGCTGCCACGGAGCAGACGCAGATAGCACCCGCGGATACTGTCTGCCTGACGGCTCAGGCGAAGCGTATCACGCAAAAGGGCCAGACGTGAGGAGGAGAGCTGTCTCAACCGCTCCTCGAGCACCTCTATCCGCGCGGAATTCACGCTGTCGGCGCGGTGTTTGTCCTGCGATAACTCGGTATATTGACGGAGCGACACGCACGAACTGAACAGCGTAGCCGCTATGACCGCCATATATATCGGCTTGTGATTGTGGTACATTTTTTGTTACATTGACGTCACGAAGATAATGAAAATTATCGTTAACGCGGAATCGGAAAGCGATATTGGGATAATTTTCCAAATTTTCGGTATAAACTTATTCCAATAGGGAAAAAATATATATATTTGCGTACCATTTATATTATGAGGTCATTCGTTTAAAAATTAACAAATTCGATATATGGAAGAATACAGCCAGTATGACGACATGGGCGGCGTTCCCCAGCAACAGTCGTCGCTCAAAGGTTACAAGATCGTTATCGGCCTTATGGCGGTGGTGATGATCGGCATGTCTGTTCTCTATTACAAACAGATACAGACGTTGCGCGGTTCGTCGGAAGAGCTTACCGTGGAGCGCGACAACCTTTTGGCCGATCTCGACTCACTTCAAGTGGATTTCAACAACATACGCACCGAGAACGACACCATCCGTCAGCAGATAAGCACGGAGCGTTTCCGCGCCGACTCTCTTATGGAACAGCTCAAGAAAGAGCGCGGCTGGAGCTACGCCAAGGTCAAGAAATACGAAAAGGAGCTGAGCACGCTCAAAGGGGTGCTCAAAGGATATATCCGCCAGATAGACTCCCTCAACC
>CAMWRR010000009.1 GCA_947176715.1 uncultured Rikenellaceae bacterium
TTGTCCGAACAGACACTGCCGCAGGTTGAAGTCCGTAAGGAGAAGTTACGCGGGCGCCCAGCTGACACGGGCCTGCGGTTCCTTGACGCGGCGACCCGTCACCGGATTGTACAGCATAATCTTTCCCGTGCGGACTTTTCCAGTCTCATCTGTCTGCCAGAAGACCGTCGAGCCGCCCCACTTGACCGATGTGCCGATACGGTAGAGATTGAACAGTCGCGCCGTTTCATCCGCTCCGAACACGCCGCAGAGATACCGATATAGCGGATTCCTGTCATAATGCGACAAAGAGGCACGGACAATCCTGTCGGGGATATAAGAGGGTTCAACAGATGCCGGTCGGGTGTGGAGAACGGACTGGCGGAAGATTCGCTCGATACGACGGTCGTTATTGGACACCGCTTCGGGGTTATCCCGGAAATACTCTCTCGGCGTATAGTGGTAGCCGCAACTCTGCTCGTGGTCGCATTTGCCCACCGACGAGGGAAAGCGCACCGTTCCCTGCTCGTCGATATATCGGACAAAGCAGCGTTTCCTGCCGCAGTTCGGGCAGTCTGTCTTGCTGCCGCAGCTGTACTTCTCCAGATGAAAACGGTACTCACTCATAGTTTGCGGTATTATCGGTTGCACACTGCACTTTTGCACTTTGCTCTGACTGCCCGGCCGCTTTTCCCTCCGACGAAAGTGCAATAGTGCAAGATGCAATCGCAGAAGTCTTGCGGTAGGCGCCGTGATGCAGTTTCTCTAAAACAGGGTTCGGCTCCCGACTCAACTTGTCTAGCGCATAATAGACCGTGCGGCGGGACAGCTCCACCTTCTTGTCGGCAATGACTGCATCCCCGGCCGTAAAGGTATCGCCGAGCAGGACAGCCACGCCTCTTTGTTATCTCCGATGCCGGACGAGACGATACTCTCCTGAATACGCCGATAGGTATCTTCATAGTAATCTGTCATCCGAATTGCCGCCTTGACGGAATCGAGGTCGATATGCTGCATATGTCCTTCGCCGGAAGCCCATTTCAGAGTCTGAAAGACCAGTGCCATGCGGGCGGCATTGCCGTCCAGTTTCGTCTTGCGGCTATCACCTCTACGTCACTCCTGACTGCATTCACCGTGTCGATGATGCCGTTGTACCAGTCATAGAAACAGGCTTCCGCACTCTCCTCCATAGTCAATACAAGAGAGCAGACCGTATTGCCTTTCTCATCGGTCGGACAAGGCAGAGAAAGAATCCGGTTCAGTATCGTGCGCCACTGTCCCATTGTATCGGGACGGGGTGTGCTGCGGTCGGAGCGTTGCCATTTGGATATGCGTTGGTCTTTGGGATAGACAAAGAGGAAGCGGTCGAGCAGTCCGTTGGCCTTATACTCGTTGCGGAACACCTCAGGCAAAAGATTGGTCTGCACTGAGCCGATGACATTGATGCACGGCTGGCGAATCAGTATCGGACGAGCCTCGGACTTGCGGACAGACTTCAACGGACGGCCGCTATAAGTGGAGAGCAGGTCTTCGATAAGATTGTTCTTGCTGTTATAGCGTCTCACGGAGTTGAACATTGCCAGAATCTCATCGACCTCGACGGCCACGCCCCGAAGATTGTGCTGATGCACATTCATCAAAGCTTCGGGCGTGAAGTCCGATATAACGGTAGTGACCAATCGGGGCTTCTTAAGCAGTGTGCTTTCATCGGTTTCCTTATCCTTGACAGACGATGCAAGTGCGCGTTCATACTCGTCGCACTCCTGCAGGTACTGTTCGAACATCCGATCATCCTGCTCGTGAATCGGACGGTAGAGGAAACTCAACGGCGGCGTCTTGCCCAGACCGGGACGGCCGACAAGCATCATATAGACGGAGGGACTTGTCCGCCAATTCCCCTTGATCTGTATCTGGCAGGCATTCCCGATAGCAGCTGCCGCAGCCGAGAGCACAATCGAGGCGGAATACTCGATGTTGAAGTTTTCATAGGCGGCAAGGTTGAAGATAATCTCCTGTACCTTCTGCGGAAAGACCTCCAGCGGCAAGCCGGATTCCGAAACACGTCCCGCCTCTATACGGAGGCGGTTGCAGAGTTCCAATGCGCTATACATAGCCACCTCCCTGCTGCTCCGGCAGCATCGAATCAATGGCAAACGCCTCGTAGTGGAAACGTCGCAGGAACCCGTCCACATCCTCCTGCGTGTACCAATACTTGTCTCCCTCGCGCGAATATCCGAGATAGCCGTTGTCGCGCAGTTTCTTCAGATACTTGTCTTTGATGCGCAGCATCTCCATCAGCGTTTTGTTGTCATAGACACGGTGCGCCTGTGCCGCCCTGTTCTGTACGGGCGACGTTTTCTGCGACTCCACGAGACCGAGAATCTTTTCCAACAGTTCTCGGTCGCAGAGTGCCTGTATACTCTTTTTGTGAGCCATTACTGAAAAATGTTTTATGGCCCGGCAATCCTGATGCGCACTCAGACTCCCTTGCCGCAGTTCATAATTTGAAACGATTGCGCACATCGTTCCGTTATCGGCAGCAAATGTATAAGAGGTTGAAAATGACTGGAGTTAGGATAGATTACCATAACACAGCCTAACAAGTTAGGATGAAGTTAGGACTAACGGATAACATCGGCTGTAATCCGTTGGCTATAAACAAAAAGAGTAGCCGGACGGGCTACTCGAATAATTTGTCGATTTTATGGGATTTTTGCGGGACAGCTAAATCCTTTCGGTTCTGGCGCGACTGTCCGAGCTCCGACTGCCTGAACAAGGCGCTCAATTCTGCATCGGGAAAGAATCCAGAACTGCCGTATTTCCAAAATGATTTTTCCTCCGTGTCGGAGTATTCGGGCCTGTCTCCGCAGTAGATGCGTCCGCACATATAGGCAAGCAGTGCCTTCGAGAGTTTCCATTTGTAGTGCGCTCCGTTCTCCTCCATAAATCCGACCTCTATCGCGTGTGCGAAAACTTTGCGGGCAAGTTCGGTATCGAGACGCTCCGGCAACATAACGCGCTCCGTCTGGGAAGATGTCTGTTCATATAAAGGGTTTTGTGCAGTCTTTTCATTTTGCTTTCCCTTATTTCGGGCGTGCAATTTCTCTGCGGTGGATGCCAGTGTCGCAGCTCCGACCAGTGCCATAATAATGCCTGTCAGTGCCGGCAGATTAGGGCGCGTTTCACCTACCGGGTCGATAACACCGAAGCCGATAAGCAATAACGTCCCGACAAACAGGACAATTGCCGCCGACCATAGAATCTTGCGCTGGTATTGTTTGAAAACGGTGGCAACTACCAATATCAGCACAAGCGCACTTATTATCAATACGGGAACTTTCAACATCATAGTTTCATAAAATCATGTGCAAAATTAAACATTATTTCCAGTAATCGTTTTCGGTTCAACATCAAACGATACCCAGTGCATCGAAATCACCTCCCAATCTGGCAACTTCGGAAGAAAGGGTTTCCGGAAGGAAACGGGCATAGACCTTTTCCGTCACATCCGTGCTGCCATGACCGAGCAGACGGCTGACCACAGACATGGACAAGCCTTTATTCAGAGCGAAGACCGCGAAGGTATGGCGTGCAACGTGCATCGAAAGGTTGAAAGGCAGTCCTATATGTTCTCCCACTACAGCCAAAGACTGGTTGATACACTTGGTTGCATTGTTACGGGCTTTATAGAGCGCTTCGGCATCATCGAGGTCAAGGTTCTCTTTTACCAAATCGAAGACATAGCGGCAACCCTCACGCTTTTCCTGCCATTGGCGCAGAATCCGCAATGCCGGTTCGGTGAGCGGAATGACGTGACGTTTGTTGGTCTTGATCATAATCTTCCGCAATTCTTTCCGCTCGAAGTTAATATGCCCCCACTGCAATGTCATCACATCGACAACGCGAAGCCCGCAGGCATGAAAGGCAAAGAAGAACATCTCTAAAAATTCTTTCCGGCGAGGCTCCGGACAGGTCTTGTAATATTCCATAAGTGCCAGCATCTGTTCTTTGCTCAGACTCTTTCCGTCAAACTCGCTTTCTTCTTCCGACAAAGAAGCTTTGGTAACGATACGCATATCCTGTATTCTGGCATTTATGGCCGGTTCCATAATGTTCATTTCACAGGCATAAGCACAGGCTTTCAAAATCGGTGTCAAAGAATGATTGATTGTCGCATCGGAATTCTGCTTGACCTCTCTGCGCCAGGCAATATAACTGTCCAGCAGTTCCGGTGTCACATCACCGACATAAACAGAATCATTTCCGCAAGTGGCCTGTTTGGAGGCTCTTAAAAATGTCCGGAAGATATTCATGCAGCTCTTTCCGTTCTCATATCTGCTCCTTCCAATTCTGTTTCTTGAATAGTCAGAAGAAAGACGCTCCAATGTGAACTCAACGAAATCCTTTCCCTGATCACGACGCGAAAGAGGCTTGTCTGCAAGAAAACCTGACACTACATTGGCAGTAATCTGATTAGGATGCTTTTCGTTATACTCCGCCAGCTGGGAATCTATACGCTCAACACGCGACAGCAAAAGTTGATTGAACCGTTTGGACTCACTGCCATAACTTGCACGAATCTCACCCCGTCCCTGATTGCCGTTTTGGTTCCAGTCCGCAACTTTGACGAAGACATTTGTCGTCTTGCGGATTATCTGCCTGTTCCAAGTATATTCCAACTCGACAGGATAGGCTTTTTCTTTGTCTGACTCTCTCGGAGTACGAAGGCGGTACTTGCCCAACGGATAAAGTCTTTTCGGTCTTCCCATACTCTTTTTTCCTCCTGTTCTAATATTCCGGAGGAGACGCAAGGGTAATGTATTTTAGACAAACAAACTCCGATTTCGGGAGGAAAAACCGTATTTTAGACAAACAAACCATACCATCTGAGGCCATAAAACACCAGCGCGACAAACAAATTATCTTTGTCTATCGCGCTGACATTTAATTATTTAAACAGATTAAAGACTACTAATATTCCTCCTCGTTGAAAAAGAAATCGTCTTTGCTTGGGTAGTCGGGCCAAATGTCCTCTATGCTTTCGTATATCTCGCCTTCGTCCTCTATTTCGTTGAGGTTCTCGATAACTTCGAGGGGAGCGCCCGAACGTACGGCATAGTCTATCAGTTCATCTTTGGTCGCAGGCCACGGAGCGTCCTCCATTTTGGAGGCCAATTCTAATGTCCAGTACATATTATGCGGCGTTTATGGTTATGCAGTTTCGTTTTTAATGCCGCAAAATTAATAAAAAACTTCAAATCTTCTAATTACATGTGATAATTTATCGTAAACAGCGGCTTTTGTTCGTGAGGCTGTCCGTGGAGGCTGTGCCGAGTGAAAATATCCGTTACGAAAGGGGCTTACGGGAATCTCGAAAGTATAGTGTCATCCTTTCAGCCACTCCAGCTCTTTCTTCGATTCGTCAGGGAGGGTGTCGATGAAGTCGGATACCTCGCAGCCGTATCCGGCCCGTCCCGATATGTCGAGTGCGAATGTGAGGGCCGATATGGTGGCACGATCGGTGCGTTCCTTTATCTGCGAGAGACGCGAGAGCAACTCCGTTACAGTGTGCGGCGCAATATCCGCAGAGCCGTTCAACGCACGGGCTACGGCCATTACGGCTGTGTGGCTGATCAATCTGTCTTCATCCGTGATGAGCGGGGCGGCGACGGAAATTATGTCGGCTATCTTGCAGAAAAGCGCCTGTGCCGCACAGTCGGCCACCTCTGCGGTGCGTACGTCGCGCATCCATCGTAGCGTCTTGTCGGGGTCGAACGAGGCGGGGGCGGCTATGTATAACGCCGCCAGACGGTGGTCGCGCACGTCGCCGGCGTACAGCATGTCGGCCAACGGCTGGCAGGGGGCGTATTCCGAGGCTATCTGCCTTATGGCGGTCAGCGATACCCCGTAATTGCGCGAGGTGTCGCCGCTCATGCGGTTCATGGTCTCTACGGCCGCGCCGTTTCTCTGACGGTAGAGCGCTATGTTGATTCTGGCCTTCAGCTTTTCTGTGTCGTTCATGACGGGTGTTTTTGTCGTGGCGCAAGGCGACGCCTGTGTGCCGCCAATGGTCCGAATCGGTGAAAAGATGTGCCGCGCAGGGCGATTTGTTCTCCTTTGTGGCCGCGGACAAAGATATATTTATTATCTTTACGGGCAAAACAGAGCATATCGTAAGGTTGAAAGTAGCGATTGTCATATTGAACTGGAACGGCGAGGGTCATCTGCGCCGTTTTCTTCCCTCTGTGGTGCGTTATACCACGGAGCCGTATGCCAGTGTGGTAGTCGCCGACAACGGCTCTACGGACGGTTCGCTCGCTTTGCTCAGGGAGGGCTTCCCCGGGGTGGAGATAGTGGAGCTCGACCGCAACTACGGTTTTGCGGGCGGCTATAACCGTGCCCTCGAGAGGGTCGATGCCGATATGTTCCTGCTTCTCAACTCCGATGTGGAGGTGACCGAGGGTTGGCTCCCGCCGTTAGTGGAGCGTATGCTCTCCGACGGTCGCATAGCGGCTGTGATGCCTAAGATACACAGCTGTGACGAGCGCGACATGTTCGAGTATGCCGGTGCCGCAGGCGGGCTTATCGACCCGTTGGGCTACCCCTACTGCCGTGGCAGGGTGCTGTCGCATGTCGAGCGCGACAATGGGCAGTACGACGATGCCTGCGAGGTATTCTGGGCTTCCGGGGCGGCTATGCTGGTGCGCGCCGACACCTTCCGCTCTCTCGGCGGATTCGATGCCGACTACTTCGCCCACATGGAGGAGATAGACCTGTGCTGGCGGGCCAAAAACAGAGGCATGAGCGTGTGGGTGGAGCCGCGTTCTACGGTCTACCACCTCGGCGGAGGGACACTCTCGGCCGAGTCGCCCTACAAGCTGTTTTTGAATTTTCGCAACAATCTGGCCACGCTGTTCAAGAATCTGCCGTCGTCGCGGCTTCTGCCGGTGCTTTTTACGAGGATGTGCGCCGACGGTGCCATAGGGGCTGGCTACCTTGTCTGCGGGCGGTTTTCGCGTTTTGCCGCAGTGGTGAAGGCCCATTTCGCTTTTTATGGCATGATTAGTGCACTTAGGCGTAAACGACGCCTTTTGCCTCACCCGGGCGGACGTCCTGCGGGAATGTCGCGCGGCCTGTTGGCGTTCATGGCTCTGAAGAGAGGTTTGCTTGAAAAATGAAGAAAAGACAAATCAACATATAAATATGTATAGAAATATCATCGCATTTATCGCCGTCGTGACGGCACTGCCGCTTTGGGCGCAACGTACGGATGTGCCGGGGCGGGCACTCTCCTACGACGAGGCGGTGTTGATGGTCATGGAGAATAACGACCAGATACGTGCCGACCGTTATGCCGAACAGGCGAGCCTCAAACAGAAAAAGGCGGCCGTGGGTCTGCGCTCTCCGCAGCTGTCGCTCTCTGCCGGTTATGCCTTTATGTCGGACGATATAGCCGTTGACATGAACGGTCTTAAAGAGCCGATAGGCGGCGCGCTGGGGCAGTTGGGACAGCTCGGTCTGCCTGTTCCTCCCACCCTCACGGGTCAGCTCATGGGGGCCGACTGGAGCCTGCCTCTGCAGGAGCGCGACTTTGCAGTGGTGGGTGCCACGCTCAAGGTGCCCATATACACCGGCGGCAAGATAAACGCGGCCAACCGTGCGGCCCGTATCAATATGGAGCAGAGCCGCCAGCAGTCGGCCGGTAACCGTAACAGCCTCTATACTACTCTCGCCGAACGTTATTACGGCCTCTCGTTGGCCATGCACGTGGTGGATGTACGCTCGCAGGTGGTGGAGGGCATGAAAAAGCACCTCGAAGATGCCGTAAGGCTCGAGCAGAACGGCATGATAGCCCGTGTGGAGCGTCTCTATGCCGAGATGAAGCTCTCGGAGGCGCAGGCGGAGCTGAGAAAGGCCGAGGCCGAAGCCGCTACCGTGTCGGCGGCCCTCGCGGGTACGATAGGCACCGCCGACAAGGTGATACCGGTCACCTCCATGTTCGTGCTCTCGTCGTTGGGGGAGGCTGACGACTTCAAGGCTATGGCCGCCGAGTACAGCCCCCTGCTCAAGCAGGTGTCGATGAAGCGGTCGCTGGCGGAGGAGGCGGTCAAGGTACAGCGTGCCGACTTCATTCCTCAGATAGCCGCTATGGGCGGGGTCAACATCTACGACTACAAGCTCACCAAGATGGCTCCGCGTTGGGCCGTGGGGGCGGGGCTGTCGTTCAACATATTCAACGGTCTCAACAGAGAGCACAAGTTCTCCGCCGCCAAGAGCACCGTAAAACAGGTGGAGGCGATAGAGGATCGCGTGTTCGTCGATATCAACACGCTGATAGACAAGTTCTATAACGGTCTTTCGACGGTGTCGGAGCAGATAGACGCCAACGATGCCACCATAGCTTTCGCACAGGAGTATCTGCGCATAAAGGAGAAGGCCTTCGCAGAGGGTAACGCCCCGTCGTCGGATGTTGTCGATGCGCGTCTCAACCTCGCGGCGGCCAAGATAGCGAGGCTCAAATGCGCATACGATTTCGACGTGCAGCTGGCACAGCTTCTGGAGACCTGCGGCGTGAGCGAGCGTTTCGCCGACTATCGCTCGGTGCAGGGTTACAGGGCCATAGACTAAAGTGAAAATAAAAATATACATATAGATATGAAACGAAGCAATCTATTTATAATCGTGTTCGTGGTCGTCTTGGCGATAGCGCTCGTGGCGTTGACGGCGTGGTATGTCTACCGTCCCGTGGAGGTGGTTTTGCAGGGCGAGGCCGTGGCGCAGTCTTATAAGGTGTCGTCTAAGCTTGTGGGTCGCGTCGACTCGCTCAAGTTGCGTATGGGCGACAAGGTTCGCAAGGGCGAGTTCGTATTCTCGCTCTCCACTCCCGAGGTGGACGCCAAGCTACAGCAGGCCAAGGCCATGTTGGAGGCCGCGTCGGCCAAGGATGCCATGGCCCGCAAGGGTGCGCGTCCTCAGGAGATAGAGGCCGTCAAGAGCATGTGGGAGAAGGCGCAGGCCGGTCTGGCTCTTGCCGAGGTCACCTACCAGAGGGTCAAGAACCTCTACGACGACGGTGTGGTTCCCGCCCAGAAGCTCGACGAGGCCGAGGCCAATCTGAAAGCCTCGCGTACCACCGAGCAGGCCGCTCACGCCCAATACCTCATGGCATTCGAGGGTGCCCGCAAGGAGGATAAGACCGCGGCGGCGGCCCTCGTGGCACAGGCACGCGGCGGTGTGCAGGAGGTGGAGGCCTACCTCAAGGATGCCTATCAGTATTCGCCCGTGGACGGCGAGGTGTCGTCGGTGATAGCCGAGGAGGGTGAGCTGGTTAACGCCGGATACCCTGTGGTGACGCTTATCGACCTGCACGACATGTGGCTGGCATTCAATGTGAAAGAGACGTTGCTCCCCAAGATAAAGAAAGACATGATAGTGGAGGTGGATGTCCCCGCTCTCGGTCGCAAGGTCAAGACGCGCGTCAGCTACATAGGCGTGCAGGCGCAGTATGCCACATGGTCGGCGACCCGTTCGCAGGGTGAGTTCGACATACGTACGTTCGAGGTGAGGCTCACCCCCATCGACTACACCGACGGTCTGCGTCCCGGCATGAGCGCGCTTTTCAACGTAACGTCGCTTTGATGGTATGAAAGCTCGCAGGGGATTCATATTCACCTTTAGGCGTGAGCTGGGCAGGTTGCGCAATCTCGGTACATTCTCCGTGATGGTGATACTGTTCCCGTTGCTCTCGCTCCTCTTTATGGCCGCGCTCTTCTCGCACGGTGTTCCCAACGACCTGCCTGTGGCCGTGGTCGATAACGACGGCACCGTACTGTCGCGTCAGGCGGCCCGCATGATAGACGCCGGCCAGTTCGTGAAGCTGACGGCCAGTGCGTCGTCGGTGGACGAGGCCCGGAGCATGATGTTGCAGGGCAGGGTAGACGCCGTGGTGGTGTTGCCCGACGATATGGAGAGGTCGGTGATGCGCGGCGAGCGTGTGACCGTCCCCGTCTTCATCAACGGTGCCAATCTGTTGGTAGGCTCGCTGATAGAGAAAGACATATCCACTACGTTGCAGACATTCTCCACCGGTATAGAGTTGCAGAAGTTAGAGTCCAAGGGGCTGTCCCCGGATGCGGCTTTGGCGGCCTCCATGCCGGTGACTTTCAACAGACACATACTCTTCAACCCGTACACCAGCTACGCCTACTATATAATGCCCGGCTTCATGTCCATGATGCTCTTCTTTTTCGCCGTGCTCTCGGTGGTCTTCTCCATAGGTCTCGAACTCAAACGCGGTACCGCGAGCATGTGGCTCTCTGGGGCCGGTTGGTCGATGGGCAAGGCGCTCACGGGCAAGATGTTGCCTTATACCCTTTGGTTCTGGCTGCTCTCGTTCCTTATGATGTACATAATGTATGTGCGTATGGGTATGCCCATGAACGGCTCTCCTGCCGTGATGATCATAGGCAACCTGCTGTTGGTGGCGGCCTACCAGTGGATGGGGGTGCTCATAATATCGCTGACGCGCGGTCTGAGGTTGGGGTTGTCGATAGCGGCCGGTTATTCGGTGCTCGCCTTCTCCTTCTCGGGTCTTACCTTCCCGTTCCTCGGCATGGACGGCTGGATAGCGTTCCTCGGCAGGGCGCTCTTTCCGTTCACCCACTATATGGACATATTCGTTGACCAGTCCATGCGCGGGGCTCCGGTCTATTGCTCGCTCGGCAACATAGCCATGCTCTGTCTGTTCGTAATAGCGGGCATGGCGGCGGTGCCGTTGCTCGAGAGGCTGTGTACCGACCCGAGGCAATGGGGTCGCAGTTAGCTTATCTAAAAGTGTTGACATGAAACGAACGATAGGAGCCGTAAGCAGATACCTCTACGTCATACGTGACGAGTTGCGCGCTTTGGTGTGCGACGGAGGTGTCATGCTCATAATGTTCGGCGCCATATTCATCTACTCCACGCTCTACACGCTCGTCTACCGCAACGAGGTGGTGCGCTCGGTACCCATAGCCGTCATCGACTATGACGGCACCGCCGCCTCGCGCGCTTTCGTACGCGATCTGGACGCCTCGCCCAATGTGGAGGTGGCCTACGAGCCTGTCGATATGGAGTCGGCGCGCGAGCTGTTCTACGGCCGGGAGATATACGGCGTGGTGGTGGTTCCGCGCGATTACGCCAAGAGCGTCTCTACCGGAGAGCAGGCTGTGGTCAGTATCTATGCCGATGCCAGCTACTTCTTGATGTACAAGCAGTTGTTCGCGGCGGCGGCCTCTACCATAGCCTATAACAACATCAAGATAGAGTCTGCCAAATTCATGGCCGCAGGCATGGACCGCCGCTCGGCCGTGGCGTTGGCCGACCCGGTGGAGGTCAAGACCACCAAGCTGTATAACAGGGTGGAGGGGTACGCCACATTCGTAATGCCCGCCATCATGGTGCTGATATTGCAACAGACCCTGCTCATAGGCATAGGCATGAGGGGTGGCACTATGACGGAGAAGGGGCAGTGGAGCCGTTATGTGCGTGGTGGACGTCGCTTCTCGTCGTCGCTGGTGCTGGCGGGCAAATGCTCGGCCTATCTGCTCTTTGCGGCCACTGTCGGGTTGCTCGTCTACGGCATATATTACAAGCTGCTCGGCTATCCGTGGCGCGGAAACGACCTCGATACGGTGCTGTTCATGCTCCCGTACATCCTTTCGGTGATATTTCTCGGGTTGGGTATCTCCGTGTCGTTCCGTTACCGCGAGACGGCCATAGTTACGTTGGTGGCATGGTCGGTGCCGTTCCTGCTCCTGAGCGGGGTGTCGTTCCCTATGGAGGGGATGCCCTCGTGGCTCTATTCGGCAGGGCAGATATTGCCGTCGAGCCCGGCCATAAACGGGTATATCCGCCTCAATGTGATGGGGGCGTCGCTCGGCGATGTCATGCAGGAGTATCTGTGGCTCTGGGTGCTTACGATAGTATATTTCTGTTTCGCGGTGCTCATGATGCACCTTAAGTTCCGGCGTCTGGACGAGGCTCTCGCGGGCGATGCGACACCGTGCGGTGCGGAGGACGACAGGTCTGTGAGAGAGGATAAGACCGAGCTTGTATTGTAGCATTGCCGTGTTGTCGGTAGCGTCTTGACGAAATTTTTGGGGTTAGGTTTGCAATATTGAATTATTGTCGCTATATTTGCACCGCAATAGTGAATACGTTGCATGTTTTACGGTGGATGTAGCTCAGTTGGTTAGAGCGTCGGATTGTGGTTCCGAAGGTCGTGGGTTCGAGACCCATCTTCCACCCTCTTTTTTAAGCCTGCTTTCGGGAGAGAGCGGGCTTTTTTTATGCGGAATATGCTTTGATTTATATGTCGATGTCGGGCGAGAGTCGTATCCGTCGTGAGTTGCCACCGAACGAGGCGCTGTCGGCCGCAACACAATCACGCTTGTCGGCTCCGGAGCGTGGGCGTAAGACTCTCACGGCGGAGTCCGCGCCTTATGTAAAATCTCTATGTATGTTCGCCGTGGGGCGCATGCCTCTTCGTTAGTTTCGTCCTACCTGTATATAATTAGTCGGCTGGCTTCGTGCCGCCGTCCGGGTGTGGCGGTAGGCGAAAGGCTGTCATATATATTAAAAGACAATCGTGTGATGTACTTGAATTTATACATTGCAGCAATATGTCTTTTGCCGGACAGCTACAATATAAATTCAGACAATTTCTTGATTCCGGGCCGGACAGTCGGGGCGCTATTTGTAAGTGATTGATTAGTAGATGTGTGTATGGTGCCGGATGTTGTCTTTTTGTGCGAATGTCGTGTCGGTACGATCTTTTCGGGGAGGGTCTGTCGGGTGATTTCAGAGTCCGCTTGACGAATTTTTAATGAAAAATCGTAAAATACCTTACAAATTATTGTTTTTTACAGAAATATTTTTTATATTTACTGAAAATTAAATGACGGCCTTTTTCGTCCCTTGCCGCGCAATCCGTGTGTGTGACGTGTCTGTCTGATAAAGGCCGTTTGGAGGAAGAAACTTTAGAAACGCGATATATGTCAATATTGAAGTTCAAACAGAGCGATCTGGTCAATCTGGAATATTCGCTCGAACGCGAATTTTTGTCCACCAACCGTGCTGGCGGCTATATGAATACGACCATAACGTGTTGCAATACGCGTAAATATCACGGTCTTATGGTCTGTCCTCTCTCGGACGGCTCGTCGGAGCGCTACGTGTTGCTCTCGAGCGTGGACGAGACGGTGGTTCAGCACGAGCAGAGTTTCAATCTGGCGCTTCATAAGTTCCCCGGGTCGTACGAGCCCAAGGGGCACAAATATATCACGGCGTTCGACTATACCCCCACCCCGTCGATAACCTACCGCGTGGGCGGCGTGGAGATACGCAAGGAGCTGTTGTGGCTCCACTCCGCCGATCGGCTCATGATAAGGTACACCCTGCTGGAGGCCACCTCGCCTACGAGGCTGAGGTTGCGTCCGTTTCTGGCCTACCGTAGCATCGACACGCTCAGTCGTGCAAATATGTTCGCCTCGGGCCACTCCGTGCCTGTTGCGGGCGGTGCTTCGGTGACCCCTTACGCCGACATGCCTACGCTCTATATGCAGCTCGACAGCCCGGGCGAGTTTCTTCCCGCGCCTGACTGGTACTACAATTTCGAGTATGCGAAGGAGGCGGAGCGCGGCTACGAGTCGCATGAGGATCTGCTCACCCCGGGCATCTTCGAGATGCCGATAGCCAAGGGGCAGAGCATCATATTGTCGTGCTCGCTCTCGGAGGTAGAGCCTTCGGGCATAGCGGCCGACTACGAGGCGGAGATATCGCGTCGCTCGGTCAAGACGGAGTTCAAGCCGTGCCTGAGACACTCGGCGCGTCAGTTCTTCGTGCGACGGGGCGGCAACAACGAGCTTATAGCCGGCTACCCGTGGTACGGGATGCGCGGACGCGACGCCCTGATGGCGCTTCCGGGGCTGGCGTTGACACAGGGTCGTGTCGACGAGATGACAGATGTGCTCGACCGTATGATAGCCGAGCGCAGAGACGGCATATTCGCCAACTACCCCGGCGATTACTCCACCTCCGACACCTCGCTGTACTTCTTCTACGACATGATGGCTCTGGAGCGCCACATAGGCCGCGAGGCGGTGTGGGAGCGTTACGGCTATGTGATGAAAGAGATTCTCGACGCATACGCCACCGACCCGACGGGGCGCGGCGTTACTATGCACGACAACGGTCTTATATGGGCCGACGGCGGCGGACGTCCGCTCACGTGGATGGACGGCTTTGTGGACGGCAGGGCCGTGACGGAGCGTAGGGGCTATCAGGTGGAGGTCAACGCCCTGTGGCACAGTGCGGTATGTTATACGTTGGAGCTGGCGCGTCACTTCTGCGACCGCGACACCATAGAGAAGTGGGAGGGGCTGCCCGAACGCATACGCGAGAGCTTCGTGGCCACTTTCTGGCTCGACGAGGGCTATCTGGCCGACTATGTCAACGACGAGGAGGTGTCGCGTCTGGTGCGGCCCAATCAGGTTTTGGCATGTTCTGTGAGATATCCGCTCTTGGACGAGGTACAGACCATATCGCTCCTTGCCACCATAGACCGCTATCTTCTCACTCCTCGGGGTCTGCGTACCCTCGCCCCCGACAGCGTAGACTACACCGGCTTCTACGAGGGCGACGAGATGGCGCGTAACCTCTCCACCCACGAGGGCTCCATAAGGCCGTGGTTGTTGGTGCCCTATCTGGCTGTGAAGCTGAAGCTGTACGGTGCGGCCTATCTCGACGAGGCCAAGGGCATTCTCGACTCGTTCCGGGAGGATTTCACCGAGTACGGCATAGGCACGGTGGCCGAGCTTTACGAGGGCAACCCGCCCTATCGGCCCAAAGGGGCCATATCGTTCGCCGTCAACGTGGCTGCGGTGCTCTGCATGATAGAGGCCGTGGAGAGGGCGGAGGCCGAGTTGTGACGAATTTGTTGAATTTTAGAGATATACGAAGATGAGAGTATTGATGTTCGGCTGGGAGTTTCCCCCTCACATAGCGGGCGGATTGGGCACGGCTTGTTACGGTCTCACGCGAGGGCTTGCTCGCGGCGGGGCCGAGGTGATATTCGTCGTCCCCAAGGCCTACGGCGACGAGGACCAGCGTTTCGTGCGGGTGCTTAACGCCAGCGATGTGGAGGCCCAGTACGGCGAAGCGGTGGTAGGCGATATATGGAACAAGGTCAAGTTCATACAGATAGATTCCAATCTGGTGCCCTACGCCTCCGAGGAGGAGTTCGCCACGGAGGGCGAGGCCGCAAGGAAGAGCGGCAGTTTCCGTAGCGGCGACGTGTGGCGCGAGAGGTTCAACTTCTCGGGCAAGTACGGCTCTAACCTCATGGAGGAGGTGTCGCGCTTTGCTGTGGTAGGTGCCGAGGTCGCCCGTCAGCTGGCCGGACAGTTCGACGTGATACACGCCCACGACTGGCTCACCTACTACGCCGGCATGGCCGCCAAGAGGGTGTCGGGCAAGCCGCTGGTGGTACACATACACGCCACCGAGTACGACCGTAGCGGCGAGAGCGTCAATCCTGTCGTCTACGAGATAGAGAAGGCGGGCATGAGCGCCGCCGACCGCGTGATAGCCGTGAGCCACCTTACAGAGAATATAGTGGTAAACAAATACGGCATCGACCCGCGCAAGGTGACGGCCGTACATAACGCCGTCCGGTTCGCTTCCGGCACGGTTCACGCCGAGAGGGCCATAAAGGACAAGATAGTCACTTTTTTGGGTCGTATCACTTTTCAGAAGGGGCCCGAGTATTTCGTGGAGGCGGCGGCCAAGGTGCTCAAACGCGAGCCGCATGCCCGTTTCGTGATGGCCGGTAGCGGCGATATGCTTAACGGCATAATAAGACGCGTGGCCAAGCTCGGCATTGCCGACAGGTTTCACTTCACCGGCTTTCTGCGCGGCGAGGAGGTGCAACGCATGTTCGCCCTGAGCGACGTATATGTGATGCCGTCGGTGTCGGAGCCGTTCGGAATATCGCCCTTGGAGGCCATGAAGTCGAACGTGCCGGTGATAATATCCAAGCAGTCCGGCGTGGCCGAGGTGCTCAAATACGCCATCAAGGTGGACTACTGGGACGTAGACGCGTTGGCCGACGCCATATACGGTCTCATCAAATATCCAGCCCTCTCCGACATGTTCATAACCAAAGGACAGGAGGAGGTCACCGCCATGAAGTGGAACAACGCCGCCCTCAAGGTGATAGACGTGTATAAAGACGCCATAAATAACCCGATATAAACAAGTAACGCAATATTTCGCCATGAAGACAATTTGCCTCTATTTTCAGATACACCAACCTCTCAGGTTAAGGAAATACCGCTTCTTCAACATGGGGGTGGACACCAACTATCTCGACGAACACTTGAACCGTACCACCGCCCAGAAGGTGGCCGGCAGTTGCTATATACCGATGAACGACCTGTTGTTGTCGCTGATAGAGCGTCATAACGGCGCCTTGCGCGTGAGCTTCTCCGTATCGGGTCTTGCCGTGGAGCAGATGAAGCAATACGCCCCCGAAGCTCTGGAGAGTTTCCGTCGTCTGGCCGCTACCGGTTGCGTGGAGTTCATCGCCGAGACCTATTCGCATTCGCTCAGCTCCATAACCTCTCCGGACGAGTTCCGCGAGGAGGTGGCCCGCGACATGGCTATGATAGAGCGGGAGTTCGGACAGAAGCCCACCACATTCCGCAACACCGAGATGATATACTCCGACTCCATAGGCGAGATGGTGTCGCAGCTCGGTTTTACGGAGATGATAACGGAGGGGGCCAAGCACTTACTCGGTTGGAAGAGTCCCTACTATCTGTCTGCCAATGCTGTG
>CAMWRR010000010.1 GCA_947176715.1 uncultured Rikenellaceae bacterium
CTCCTGGAAATGTCGGTGATTGTTTGCATCGGTTAGGGCGGGAGAGGCAATCGAGCCGTCTGACATATATTTTATAGCGCAGACATAGAACATCAGCTCCGATACGATTCCCACACTATCGTTCCCTCTTGCTTTGAGTTCATATATACGGATGGTGTCGTTATCGAGCGTCCATAAATCTATCTGACTGGCACGTCGGGGAGTCAAGGCATTTGCCTCCGCAACTTTCCCGTCACGGAACAACCCCACTGGCAGTTGCTCATCGACTACAATGCCGTCACGGCTCCACCTCTTGACAAGTTCTCTTTCGAGTACTGCCTCCGGGTTTCTGCTCGGATCGGAGACTTCGCCGCACTCTTGCTTGGGATAGTTTACGGCTAAGGTCCGGCTCTCTATCAGTTTTGCCATACCGTCCACCTCGGATTCCCTCTTTTTGGCGACATCGAACCATGAATATCCCCGCTTAAAGCCGGCTACCCTCATCAGAAAACGGTTATAGTGCGCTTTCTGTGCATCGTTTTCATATCGAGGCTCTTCCCAGTCGAGCACTACGCTCGCAATGTCTTGAATCGCCGCCTTGATTGTGACTATCCAACCCTCGAATGCGGAGCTGTCGTTCTGCATGTTCTTTACCACGCCCTTGCCGTTTATCTTTAGGTAAAGGGTCTCGCCTTTAATGTTGAAATCTATTGCAGAGGGTAGCTTGGCTGACGGAACAAGGGCTCTCAGGCTTTTGAGAATTTGAGTTTTGTTCATTGTATTCATTGGATTAATTGTTTTCTGTTTGTTCTTTGTTTTTCGTAGGATATAAAGAGATGTCCAAAGTTTGGGACCCAAATAATAGGCCACCGCTTATCAGCATCCGGATGCCATTTTTTGATAAATCACGAGAATCTTTATATTTTATTCCATCCTTATTTGAAAATTCACTTAATTTGGTTTTAGTGTATATGACAACATCACTTAAACTTCTTAAGTCAGTACCCGAATAGACATATCTTCCATCGCTAAGTTGTTTCTTATAATAGCATAAGATTACCATATCTAATTGTCCGATAGAGAATGCCAGACCATAAAGTCTTTTTCCTAAATCATCATAACCATAGCCGATTTTCATACCACTTTTAGTCTCTTTAGATGCTGCACTAAGGGCAATTTGTGCCAATAATGGTACATTATTAAATTTGCAAGAGACTGAATCGTAATCGCAATAGACTTGTATGAATTCCGATTTATCCGATTGAGCCGACAAGCTAAACCCAGACAATAACATGAATGTCAGCAGAATAAGTTTTTTCATAATGGCGAAGTTTTTCGAGTTTATCTCCCAAGCAACCTATGGGAGATTTACGTAAAATGAAAGTGGGTCGCTCACCGTATTGCCCGAAAGCATCGCCGGAGATTGTATGAATGCACAGTAAGACACACCCATAGCGATGGGTAGTCTCCTGTGCCTTTCTGTACTTATTGAATTGGCGATTCTTCGAGTTTTAAGGCACTCTCTTTTATTGTCTGCCTTTAAAGGCTTATGCAAATATAAGCGAATATTGCCATATTTGTTACAAAACAGAAAATATAATGAAAAATAATGTTATAAATTGCGATATAGTTGTTCCGGAAAGATTCGCACTTTATTCATCACATCCATGAATATGTAACCGATGTAATGCACGACACTTTAGTTTTCTTTAATTTTTTATGGGATATAGAAACATGTCTTTATAACCGTCCGCTGTTACATGTATCGCTTTCGAATCATCGAGATGGTTGCTGTCTATGTCTAATCCGTTGTTATGTAAGAATGAGCTTAATTTGGTTTTAGTGTATATGACAGCAGCCCTATTTTTATCTAAACACTGACCTGAATAAACGTATCTCCCATCGGCTAATTGTCTCTGATACGAACATTTAATTACAAATTGAATATCTTCGTTATTACACTGCACTACATAAAACTTATCATCAGGGAAATAAGCTATGAGTAAATTATCTAACACGTCTTTTATTTCGTATATTCCTTTTCCTATATTACTTCTATATAAGCATAACCTATATTCACAAGAGGTGTCGTTTCCTTCGGTTTGAGCCGACAGAGTGAGTCCTGACAGTAACATGAATGTCAGCAAAATAAGTTTTTTCATAATGGCGAAGTTTTTCGAGTTCTTCTCCCAAGCAACCTATGGGATGTTTATGTAAAATGAAAGTGGGTCGCTCACCGTGTCAACTCGAAAGCATCGCCAAACGCTCGCACAAATACACAGTAAGGCGAACCCACTAATAATGAGTCGTCTTCTGTGCCTTATTGTGCTTATTGAATTGGCGATTCTTCGAGTCTTAAGGCACTCTCTCTTTAATTATTTACCTCTAATGGCTATGCAAATATAGGTGAATATTGCCATATTTGTCACAAAACATGAAACAGAAAAACAATATTGCATAAGTCGAGTGGTGGCAGTCACGAATAGGTCGATATTCCCTCGCCTTTGAATAATCCGTATTTTATTCATCATATCCATAAATCAGAGGCTATTTATGTAAGGATTGTCACACGAGACAACAGTTTTTAGTCTTCCTTGTTTTTTATCGGATATATGAATACGTCGTAGAGGGCGCCGTCTATCGTTATCTGTATTGCCTTCGATTCGTCGAAACGGTTGCTATTTGCGTCCAATCCGTTGTTGTACAGGAACGAGCTTAATGGGGTTTTAGTGTACATGACTATATCTTTTGTTTTATCACGATTTGCATCGGGAGTACTATAGGAATAATAGTAATTGGTAAGTTTGCCTGAATAATAATACCTCCCATCAGCAAGCTGTCCGCCATAAAAACAGTCGTAAACTTCTTTTTGTGAGTTTATAATACTATACTTCTTATTATTTGGATAGTAATTTACAGATAATTCTTCATTACTAATCATTTGTTTTTCTAATATACCTACAGCAGCTCTGAATACGCATGACTTGTAGGTATAAGTCTGTACATCTTGAGCCGACAAGGCAAACCCTGACAATAACATGAAAGTCAGCAAAACAAATTTTTTCATAATGGCGAAATTTTTCGAGTTTTTCTCCCTAAGCGACCGGTAGGAGATTTACTTTAAACGAGAGAGGGTCGCTCACCGTATAGGCCCGAAAGCATCGCCGAATATTGTATGAATGTACAGTAAGACAACTCATCGAAATGAGTTGTCTTCTGTGCCTTTTTGTACTTAATTGAATTGGCGATTCTTCGAGTCTCAAGGCACTCTCTTTAATATTTACCTCTAAAGGCTTATGCAAATATAAGCCAATTTGCCGTATTTGTCACAAAACCCAAAGTAAAATATCGGTACATGGAAAAATTTTTCGAGTTATCGGTGATACATCGATATATAATCGGTTGCATAGAGGTTCCGATAGTAGAGCTTGTTTATAGTAATATTGTTGATAATTAAGTATTTAAGGTATTGCCGAATAACGATAACACTGTTCCGATAAGGTGAACCCTTAATAAAAACAAAACCGGCCCGCATCACAGCTTCGATGCGGGCCGGTCTCCGTTTCACGTATAGCTTAGTCTATTCTGAACATGGCTATGTCTTCGGGGGTAGAGCTCTCTATATACGCGCGGTGGGCGGTGTTCTTGGCCGCACCGGCCTTGATATAGACGTTTGCGGCGGTGCGGTAGTCGACGCATCCGCATTCGCGTTCGCTCGCTTCGTAGAGCAAGAGGTAGCCGAGTATTATGTGGCCGGCCATCTCCACGAGACGACGGGCGTGGAAGTCGAGGTACTCGCTGTTGTCGGCGGCTCTCTCCTCCACGAGCTTGACGGTGGCCTCGTATTCGGCCTTCATGGCTTTGAGGGTGGCGTGTAGCGGGTCGAGGTCGCTATTGTAGGTCATGGCCTCGTACTTGTTCATCTGCGCGAGGTAGACACCGGTCGTAACGCCCTTTATGGCCGCTACCACCTGAAGCTGCGAGGTACCCTCGTATATGTTGGTGATACGTGCGTCGCGGGCCAGACGCTCCACGGGGTAGTCCTTCATGTAGCCGGAGCCGCCGTGTATCTGTATGGCGTCGTAGGTCACCTGATTGCAGTATTCGCTGCTGAAGAGTTTGAGAAGCGGGGTGTAGGCGTCGGCCAGTTTGTTGAACTCCTTCATCTCGTCGCGCTCCTCTTTCTCTAACTTGCGCTCCTTGCTGATGTGGTAGTAGGCCTTGTAGACATCTACAAAACGCGATGTCTCGTAGAGCATGGCGCGTGAGGCGAGGGTTTTGGCCTGCATGTTGGTCAACATCTCGTAGACGGGTGCGAACTCAATGATGGGCTTGCCGAACTGACGACGCTCCTGCGCGTATTTGAGCGCTTCGCGGTAGGCCGCCTCGCTGATGCCGGTGCTCTGTGCGCCGATACCCAGACGTGCCGAGTTCATGAGCGCCATGACGTAACGAATAAGGCCCATCTTGGTGTCGCCCACAAGGCGTGCCGGTGCGTCGGTGAAGACCAGCTCGCAGGTGGGCGAGCCTATGATACCCATCTTGTGCTCTATGCGGCGAACCTTTACGGCCATGTGCTTGCGGTCGTAGACGAAGAGCGAGAGGCCGCGGGCGTCGGTGGTTCCCTCCTCGGTGCGGGCCAACACCAGCGATATGTCGCCGTCGCCGTTGGTTATGAAGCGTTTGACGCCGTTGAGGAGCCATGTCTTCTTCTCCTCATTCCATGTGGCTTTGAGCATGACGGCCTGCAGGTCGCTGCCGGCGTCCGGCTCGGTGAGGTCCATGGCGCAGGTCTTGCCGGCGCACACCTGTGGCATGTATTCGTCGTTTATCTCGTCGGATGCGAACTCGTGCAACGTCTCGGCGCAGTCCTGCAAGCCCCAGATGTTACCGAAGCCGGCGTCGGCGCGCGATACCAGCTCGCACGACATTACGTAGGGCACCACGGGGAAGTTGAGGCCGCCCCATTTGCGGGGGAGCGATATGCCGTACACGCCCGCCTCGGTGAGCATGCGGTGGTTCTCAGCCGTGCCAGAGGCGTATACCACGTGGTCGTCCACCACGCGCGGACCCTCCTTGTCGACACCGTCGGCATTGACGGCGATGGTGTCGCCGCATATCTCGCCCACTATCTCCAGCACCTTTTTATAGCTGTCGATGGCATCCTCGTAGTCGACGGGGGCGTAATCGTATTTGTCTTTGTCTGCGAAGTTGCGTTCCTTGAGCGCCACTATCTTCTTCATCAGAGGGTGGTCGAGCTGGAACTGCAGATCCTTATTGTCAAGAAAAAAATTGGCCATGATAAATTAGGTTGCTTTATGCGGGCTTTCCCGTGCGGCTTACGTGAGCAGCACTAAAAGACCGCCGATAATTAATTAACGCCTACTTGGAGTTCTCCTTATACGATTTTATCATCTTGGGAATGACGGTGGCTATGTCGCCGGTTATGGCGTAGTCCGCAATCTTGTTGATGGGGGCCTCCGGGTCGGTGTTGATGGAGATTATCATCGACGAGCCGTCCATGCCTGCCGTGTGCTGTATCTGTCCCGATATGCCGCATGCTATGTAGAGCTTGGGGCGTACCGTAACACCGGTCTGGCCTATCTGACGCGCGTGGTCGGTGTATCCGGCGTCGACAGCGGCACGCGATGCGCCGACCTCGCCGCCCAAAACATCGGCCAGCTCGTGCAGAAGCGCGAAATTCTCCTTGGAGCCTACGCCGTAGCCGCCGGCCACTATCACCGACGCGCCCTTGATGTCTATCTTGCTCTCCTCTATCTGACGCTCTATGATGGTGACCGCCATATCTTCGGGCGATACGTATTTTTTCCAGTCCACCGTCTTGACCTCCGGTTTGGCGGGAGAGGCCACCGCCTCTTTCTTCATCACGCCCTCGCGTACCGTGGCCATCTGGGGACGGTGGTCGGGGTTGATGATGGTGGCTATGATGTTGCCGCCGAACGCGGGACGTATCTGGTAGAGCAGGTTCTCGTAGGTCTTGCCGCTCTTGGCATCGGTGTGTCCGCCTATCTCTAAGCTGGTGCAGTCGGCGGTGAGGCCGCTGTGCAGGGCCGACGATACGCGGGGAGCCAAATCGCGCCCTATCACCGTTGCGCCGAAGAGGGCTATCTGAGGTTGCTCCTCCTTGAAGATGCCGCAAACTATCGATGCGTGGGGGAGTGTGCGGTAAGGGTCGAGCTCGGGGGCTTCGGCCTTGTGTACCACCTCGGCGCCGTAGAGGGCGAGCGTCTCCTCTATGCCTTTCAGATTGTTGCCTATCACGAGCGCTTCGAGGCGGCAACCGAGCTGTGCGGCCAACGAGCGTCCTTTGGTGAGCAGTTCGAGACTGACATCGGCCACCTTACCGTTGTCGGTCTGGCAATATACGAATATGTTGTTCATCTTATCGCTTGATTGTTATGTGGTTAACCTATGGCGTGAGCCGTTATAAGCTCTTTTATGAGGCCGTTTATATCTTCGTCGGACGAGGTCAGCTTCTTGGCCTCCTTGGCTTGGAAGACGATGTTCTCGATCTGTTTCACCTTGGTGGGCGAGCCGCTAAGACCGAGCGAAGCGTCCTCGGCATCTACGTCGGCCACACCCCATTCGGGTATGTTGAGGTAGTTTCTCGCCTCGCGCAGAGCAGGGTAGTAGTCCTCGTCAGAGGCCTGTATCTCCGATGTGGTGCGGGCGTATTTGTAGCGCATCACGCACTTGGCGTTGCGGGGACGGCATACGGGTGCCGAGCTGCCGACGGTTATTACCACGGGGAATGTGGTGGTGACACGCTCTATGCCTCCCTCTATGTGGCGGCGTATCGTGAGCTTGTCGCCCTCTAACGACTCTATCTCCTCGGTGTAGGTTACCTGCGGAAGTCCAAGTTTTTCCGCCACTTGCGGGCCTACCTGCGCGGTGTCGCCGTCGATGGCCTGACGACCTGCCACTATTATGTCGGCACCCATCTTGCGTATGGCGCACGACAGGGCGTAAGAGGTGGCGAGGGTGTCGGAGCCGGCGAATTTGCGGTCGGTCAGCAGAACGCCTCCGTCGGCGCCTCTGTACATGGCTTCGCGTATGACGTCGGCCGCACGCGAGGGGCCCATTGTGAGAACGGTGACTGTGGCGCCGTAACGCTCCTTGAGGCTAAGTGCCTGCTCGAGGGCGTTGAGGTCTTCGGGGTTGAAGATGGCGGGAAGGGCCGCACGATTGACCGTGCCGTCCTCTTTCATCGCATCCTTGCCCACGTTACGAGTGTCGGGAACCTGTTTGGCCAACACGACGATTTTCAGTTGCTTCATACGATTATTCCGAATTAATAAATATTCCTTTTACAGACGCCTCCTGCATTTTTGATTGTTGAAATGTCTGACCTGTAAGTTAACGGCGTCTGTTAACTTACAGTTAAGTGCCGGTCGGGCTTTTTTGGATATAGCCTCTCACAAAGGTAAGAATTATTTTTTTAAATCGGAAGCGGAGCGGAATTTTATGCGGGGTGGAGAAGTGAAATTGCCGATAACCGTGTTTTTTTGCTGTCCGGTAAAAGTCCGTAGCAAGGTTCGTAACGTGGCACTTTTTATTCTGTTTGGCGGGGTGAGCAAACGGTCGGGTTGCGGAACGGAAGCGGGGCGCGCCTTGCGGCGGGCATAAAACTCTCCGTAACGCAACCTTGCAAGTCATAAAGATTTGCCGGGTTTGATGATTCAATCTCTTGAATATCCCGCTCGTTGCGTTGTACTTCTGTTATTTATTGTGGTGGCCTGAAAGATTTTTAACAGGTTTTGTCTTTGAAATTATACGGTCTGTTCGGTTTATGCCGGGGTTTTACAGCTCCACCTCTAATACCCTCACCTTATCGCCTTTTTCCACCTCCAGAAACATCCGCTTGTCGTCCTTGGTGACGGCGAATGAGTAGCAGAGCCCTTCGGGGATGTGGTAGATGGTTTTGAGGTCGCCGCTCCAGTCGTATTTGACTATCGCGGAGTGTTTCTCCTCGTCGTCTTTTCTGAAGCCGTAAAAGAGCAGATAGACGAAGTTGTCGCTCGGCTGTATTTGTTGATAGAAGAAGTAGTCATTTGCAACCTCTATTTTGTCCTCTCTTTTGGCTCGGAGCCACGGTGCGTACTGTCTGTCGTTTATCATCCGTATGGGTTTAAGAATAAAATCGTCGTTGAGGTCGTAAAAGGCAAGGTGATTGATAAAATACGAAGCAAAAATGTAGACACCGCGCTTGTGAGATACTACCTGAGGCCCATTGTTGACCAAGGAGCGGGGGGCGTTTTGAGTCACCTCCTCGCCTTTGATATTGATATTCCGATACGATATTCGGGCATTGTCGGGGATATATTTATAGAGCCGCTCGTAGCCTGTCTCCGGATTTGTTACGTAATTGGTTACACTGTCGTATGCGTTAAACTTGCCTATATAGTAGCCTTTGTAATAGTAAGGCATCATGTAAGAACGGGCCGATTGCTTGGATGTCACCGGCTTTACCTCTCCTTTTACCATGTCGTCGATAGCAAAACGCAGAAGCCGTCCGGAGATGACTTGATGGTGTAACATGACGGTGTCGGACTCCACATCCGCTATAATGGACCTTGCCAATGCCTCTTTATCGTATTTGTCGTCGGCCAGCACTAACGACTGCATCGTCCGTCCGTTCTTAATGTCGTATATGTTGAATCTGTTGACACCGTCTCTGTTCTCCGAGTAAAAGAGCATCGTGTCGCGCACCCGAAATAGAACCACATCGTTGACTTCCGCACCGGGCAGGGGATATTCCCTGTCGAGCGTGAGTGTCACGGTGTCGGGAGTCGTGGATGGGGTAGGGTCGGGATTGGAGAGCGGATATGTATAGATTTTTATTTTATCGGAGCAGCCGAGGAGCAGGCCTGCTATTATGAACAACAATAATCTTTTAGCCATGACACTATGAATTAATTGTTTTTATGAAAAGTTCCAGATTGTCGAGATAAGAAAATACCTGTATTTAGGCCAATGCTTTCAATTAAAGCTATGTTTTGTAAGTTATTTTTGATGAATTGTAGTATTTTATCACAAGTTTGTCTCGAAAATATTCACCTTGTCGCCTTTTTCCACCTCCAAAAACATCCGTTTGTCGTCCTCGGTGACTGCGAATGAATAACATAGCCCCTCCGTGATGTGGTAGACGGTTTTGAGATCGCCGCTCCAGTCGTATTTGACTATCGCGGAGTGTTTCTCCTCGTCGTCTTTTCTGAAGCCGTAAAAGAGTAGATAGACGAAGTTGTCGCTCGGTTGGACTTGCGCATAAAAGTGATAGTTTGTGGCAAATTCCGTTTTGTCCTCCCTCCCTGCCCGGAACCACGGAGCGTATTGTCTGTCGTTTATCTCACGAATAGGTCTTAGTATAAAGTCGTTGTCTATGTTGAAGAATATTAGATGGTTGATGCTATATGATGCAAAGACATACGCTCCACGCTTCTGAGACACCACTTGCACTCCTGTATTGGCAAATAGGCTTGGATTTTCCTCTGTAACCAATTTCCCGCTTAAGTCGGTATTGAGATGTTTTATTTTCGCATTATCAGGAATATATCTGTAAAGACGTTCGTAACCGTTGTCCGGATTGACCACTCTATTGGTTACGTTATTGTGTTTGAATGTTTTGGCTATATAATAACCATCCTTATAATAGCGAGACATAATATATGAATCGACTATGTATTTTGACACCGACGGCTTTAGCTCGCCTCTTACGAGGTCGTCGATGGCAAAACGCAGAAGCCGTCCGGAGATGACTTGATGATGTAACATGACGGTGTCGGACTCCACATCCGCTATAATGGACCTTGCCAATGCCTCTTTATCGTATTTGTCGTCGGCCAGCACTAACGACTGCATCGTCCGTCCGTTCTTAATGTCGTATATGTTGAATCTGTTGACACCGTCTCTGTTCTCCGAGTAAAAGAGCATCGTGTCGCGCACCCGAAATAGAACCACATCGTTGACTTCCGCACCGGGCAGGGGATATTCCCTGTCGAGCGTGAGTGTCACGGTGTCGGGAGTCGTGGATGGGGTAGGGTCGGGATTGGAGAGCGGATATGTATAGATTTTTATTTTATCGGAGCAGCCGAGGAGCAGGCCTGCTATTATGAACAACAATAATCTTTTAGCCATGACACTATTGAATAAATACTTGAGTCGCGAAAAGAGAAGTTTCAGTGATAAAAACAAGCGGTACCCGTTAGCCGGTACCGCTTTCAAAGACAGCCGTAGTCGGCTCTGTTTTATATTTCAAAGCGGAGTGCGATTATATCGGACGCGCACTGCCTCCGTTGTCCCTTATTCCGCAAAACCGAATCTGACCTTGACCAACGACGGGCTACCGTCCGCCAACCTAATCCCTTGACGCTCGTATTCGGAAACTATCCGGCGGCTCAACGGCTCCAGCTCTTCGGGCGATCTCTCCGCGTATGACGACAAATCCTCGAAATACAGGTAGAATCCGTCATTGTCGGAGGACATCACGCGGGCGTTATTGTCTGTATCTACCCAACGTATGCCCGACTGGGTGTCGAGGTCGTAGACGAAGTGTACCGCGTCGGCATTCGGGCCGATAGTGGTAAAGAAGAGCTGGTCATCGGTGTCTTGCGCGTACAGTACGCCTTTGTAGTATTTGGAACCCATGAAGCGCTTGAAGTCGGTCTGTCCGGCATCGAACATATATCCGTCCGGCACCTGCAGACTGCCGAAGTCGAAGCCGTACAGGGGCGCGACATTTCCGTCCTTTATCTTATATAGCACCCACTCGCCGTTCAACGGACGCAGGAGATAGCCTCCGTCGTGGCTCTGAGAAGACAGCGACCCTAAGTAGACGGTGTAGTCCTTTGCCTGAATCATGCTGTCTATCGGGCCGTTACCCTCGCTGTCGAATTTGTAGAGCACTTCGTTGTAACTCTCCAACTCTTCCATTGGCGCGGGCACTACTGCCAGAAATCCGCCATCTTCTGCGGGGAATATGTCATTGTAGCCTTTTCGCGGCAACTCGACCCTCTTGACGAACTCGCCGCTCTTGGCATCGTAAATGTTTACGCCCGACATATTCAGCACCAGTATCGACTTAGTGTCGTCCGAGAGGGCTATGTCGCCGGGAGCCGCATACTCGCCGGGACCTCGTCCTATGCGGCCTACAATGCCGAGATGCTTGCCTTCGGGAGAGAAGCGGTGTATGCCGTTACGGCCGGCAATTACGAAGTTGCCCTCTCCGTCTCGGATGATTTTGGAGGGGACGCCGAGATAGAAGGTGGTGTCCTCCTCAATGGCGATAAACTCTACGGACTTCACATACCGCGAGAGGTCGTCCGTCTCTACGGTCTGGTCCAACGGTCTGAGAACCTGTCCGTCGTTCTGCCCGTCGCTACCGGAGCAACCCTGCAACACTGCGGCCGCCGACAGCAGAAATAGAAAAGCGTGGTTAAGTTTCATATTCGTAAAATATTTTTCTGCTCAAAGTTACCAAAAATAATTCTTTAAAACAACGTTTCCGATAAGTCGAGAGATAAAATATGGTTTGCTTCCGTCGTGGCGATAAAACGCCCGCGTCGAAGCCAAACCGCACGAACGTCCCGTACCTGTCTGGAATGTGTAAAAGCGGGAGATGTGGCCCCCTTTTTATATCCGGTTGCCGGACGTGTTCGCATGCGCGGACGGGGATATTGCGTGATTGTGTCCAACGTCACGCGTGCGGCGGGCGGAACCATCCTGCTCAATGTCCGATTTAGCCCTGCCGTACATGGCGACGGTATGATTATGTCGCTTCGTAATTAATCGTTACCTTTGCGGCGGATAATCGGATAAGTATAACCTACCCGTCCGGCTCTGTTATGGCGTACGTCCTGTTCGTGGCCTCTTGTCTCTTTGGGGCGAGGCGGTATGCGACCGATGGGGCCGGGAGATTCCGGGGGTAAATTAATATGATTCATGAAAAGGGATATAGCAGGGATTCTGATGCTCTCTACCGTGTTGTTCTCGTGCGATGTGACCGATGATTTCGAGAATCTCACGCTCGGGATAAACACCTCCATGCCGCTGGGAACCATAAAATTCAGCGAGGCGAGCCTCTTCGAGCTTTCTGATGTAGACACCTCGGTGATACGTTATGACGACGAGGGTGTCATGGTCCTCTCCGACAGCGTGGAGGTCGACCTCATAGGCGAGAAGAATCTGGACGACATCCTGTCCGTGACATTCCCCGATAACAATGCGCCCATTGTTGCGGGCGGCTCGTCGTCCGCCGGCGACTATCCCGTAAGCACCACAGTTACGTACCGCATGAACATTACCGGCTCCGAGCAGCTCACCGAGGTGACGTTGAGCCGTGGCACCCTTACCTTCTCCGCCAACGACGCTCTGCGCGACGTGACATGCTCCGTGGCCGAGATAACCGACCGCTCGGGACGTCCGCTTACGATAAGGCCGGGTCAGAGCGTTGACCTCTCAGACGGTTATGTCATAAAGCCTGCCGCGGGTAATACGCTGAAGCTGCAATACACCGGCACCGTTCACACCTCCGGGAGACAAGAGGCGGAAATGCACTTCTCCGACATGGAGATATTCTCCGCCCGTGGGTATTTCGGCCGCAAGGAGATAAGCACTACCGTAGCCGACGTCACCATAGACGAGGGAACCAACAGCTTCCTTGCCAATGTGGACGAGCTGTACCTTGTCGACCCCAAGATAGAGATAGTGCTGGACAACACTTTCCGTCTGCCGGTAGGCATTATAGTAGAGAGCCTTACCTACAACGGCCGTAAGATATTGCTCAAAGACGGCTACAACATCACGCGCCATCTCGTAGGCGAGGGGCGTACCGTCATAACCATAGACAACGAGAGCACCGAGAGCGGCGAGGGTATATCCCGGATAATAAACAAAGACCTCAAGGAGGTGTCGCTATCTATAAAGGCCATAGTCAACCCCACGGACGAGGATATGATGGCCCCTGCCGGCACGGTGGTTCCGGAGAGGGACAACTATTACGACCGCGACTGCCGCGTGAGCACCGTAATCCGCTTCGGCATGCCGTTGTGGGGCGTCTTCGGCAACATATCCTACACAGACAGCTACGACGTAGACTTCGCCATGTCCGAGATGACATTGCAGAACGCCGTGATGGCCATAGCGGGTAGCAACACCTTTCCGCTCACACTGTCGCTCGACATGTACAGCGTCGATTACGACGACAACGAGAAACGTCTCACCAAGGAGAGCATAGTTATACCGTCTACCTCCGACAATCTGCCCGCCGACCGGGTGACGCCTGCTGTGCTCGGTCAGGACAACTATCTGCTTACCGAGCTCGATGCCGAGACAATAAACCGCATGGACGAGGTGAGCAAGATAAGGTTGAGGATAGGCGCATCGTCGTTGGATGCCGATAAAAGACGCAACATAAAGATATACAAAGGCTCCTCGCTCGACCTCCGTCTCACGATAGGCGTGCAGGGGAGTATGGATCTCGACTAAAACCCGGACCGGTGAAAATGAAGAAGATAATTTTAACCGCAATAGCCGTAGCCTGCACCCTGTCGCTCGGTGCACAAGACACTCACATGCTCACGGCCGCAGGCATAACGCCGCAGAGACTCTATCTCAATCCGGCCATGATGCCAGAACACTCCTATATGTCGTTGCCGCTCTTGGGCAGCCTCGGCTTCAATGTCGGCACCTCGCTCGGATACGGGTCGCTGATAAAGAACGGCTACATCGACGGTGCGTCGTTGGCGCGCGACATGAAAAACAAGGCCATGAGGACCGATCTGAGTCTCGACATATTCTCTTTCGGGGTGCGTTTCAAGGATGATAATCTCGTTAGCGTCTCTAACCGTATGAGGGTGAGTACCGGTATGGGCTATCCGTCCGGGCTTTTCGGCTACATATTCGACAACCCCATCGGTTACAGCGGCTCTTTCGACATACCCCTCAAGGCCGATATTCTGGCGTGGAACGAGACGGCCATAGGCTACAGCCGCCGCATAAACGACAACTGGAGCGTCGGCGGCAGGGTCAAGTATGTCATGGGGCTCGTGCGTGTGAATACCCGCGCCACCGGATTCAGAATAGAGAAAGATATCATGGGTAGCACCGTCACCGGCGATGTAGACATAACGGGCGGCAATATCGATTTCGGCGGCGACGAGCTGATAGACCCGGCTAACCTTACGGGCAGTCCCGGTGCGGCTTTCGACATAGGTGCGGCGTGGCGCTCCGACGATGCCAGATGGCGCATAGGTGCGGGTCTGTCGGACATAGGTTTCATCAAGTGGTCGGGCGGCTCGTCGTCGCGCATATACTCCTCGGAGAGCAAGAGCTACCGTTTCGAGGGTTTCGGCGATCTCGAAGAGATATTCGGCTCTGCCTCTTTCGACGATATGATCGACTCGGTATATAACGATCTGCTCGACTGCATAGAGCTCGACACCGTACACGGATATGCCCACACCGGCACGATGCCCCTTACGATGAATGTCAGCGGCGAGTTCGACATCCGCGGCGACAAACGTCACGTAGTGTCGCTCGACCTGCTCGGTACGTTCAATCCGAAACAGCCGCTCTACTACTCTGTCACGGCCGGATATCGCTACACCACGGGCAACGGCCGCTTTTCGGCCTTGGCTACGCTGTCGCACAAACTGGTCGATCCGTTGGCATTGGGCCTCGGGATAATGGCCAATACCCGTAATTTCCAGTTCTTCGTGCTCGGCGACGCCAGCGTGGGTGCCTTTGCCGGGAATCTGAGCAAAATTTCCGGCATGTCGTTGCGCACGGGCATCAACTTCTTCTTCGGTTGCAGAGACAGGTGCCGCCCGCACAGAGGCGGTGAAAAATATCGTTACGTAAATTCATATTGAGCGATAAAATAGCTATATTTGCATAATCGACATATCGTTAAAAACAATCATTATGATAAACAAGGTAATATTGGTAGGTAACGTAGGCAGCGACCCGGAGGTGCGCACATTCGAGGACGGCGGCAAGATGGCGCGCGTCAACATAGCCACTAACGAACGCATCTACAACCCCTCCACACAGGAGTGGAAAGACCACACCGAGTGGCATACGCTCACATTCGGACGACGCACGGCCAACGTTGTGGAGATGTACGTGCGCAAAGGCTCGCAGATATATGTGGAGGGCAAGCTCCGCACCCGTCAGTGGGAGGATGAGAACAAGGTGCGCCGTTACAGCACGGAGGTGAATGTCGACGAGTTGCGTCTTTTGGGACGCCGCGCCGACAACGAACGTCCCGCCGCTCCCATGAGTAGCTACGACAACAATTACGGAGCCGCTCCCGCACAGTCGCGTCCTGCCCCTCAGGCTCAGCCCGCGCAGTATCAGTCTGCGGGCGGTTATGCCGCTTCGGCTCCCGAAACTCCCTCGGTGGAGACGGTCGACGGCGGTGTGGACGATCTGCCGTTCTGATACCTAACGCATACATGGTCCGAACGCCGCACTCTCTTTGTTGAGGGGTGCGGCGTTTATCCGTTTTTGCAGGTATGCTATTTTTTGTTACTTTTGTAGATTATTGTACCATATTGTCGCCGTAAAGGCAGGCTGTGTCCGGAACGTAACCGGCGTTATGCCGCGGACGGGTCCTGCGGGCGACGATTAAACTCGTATCTGTCGTAATGAAAGAATATAAAACGGATGTGGGACGCGGTTGCACCTTCTGCAACGGCGACACTCCAGAAGAGACATCGGCCAAGGCGTGCCGGGGATGTTACAAGTTGGGAGAGTACGACTGGCTCTCGGATATACCCGAGGCGTGCGAGGGCGACATCTTCGAGGTGCGCTTCAAGAATACGCGCAAGGGGTTCTACCGCAACGCCTCCGATGTAAGGTTGGAGGTGGGCGACATAGTGGCGGTAGAGGCCTCTCCCGGTCACGACATAGGCATAGTGAGTCTCACAGGCGACATGGTGGCCAAACAGATGAGACGTACCGGTTTCCGCTCCGAAGGGGTGGAGTTCAAGAAGATATACCGCAAAGCCCGTCCGGCCGACATCGTCAAGTGGCAGGAGGCCATAGCGTTGGAACATAGCACCATGATACGCTCGCGAGTGATAGCCGCCGATCTGGGTCTCAACATGAAGATAGGCGACGTGGAGTATCAGGGCGACAAGATGAAGGCCATCTTCTACTATATCGCCGACGAGAGGGTCGACTTCCGCGAGCTTATCAAGATATTCGCCGAACAGTTCCGCATACGCATAGAGATGAAGCAGATAGGCGCCCGTCAGGAGGCCGGCCGCATAGGCGGCATAGGCTCGTGCGGACGCGAGCTCTGCTGTTCTACATGGATGAGCGGCTTCGTGTCGGTGACCACCAATTCGGCACGCTTTCAGGAGATATCGCTCAACCCGCAGAAGTTGGCGGGACAGTGCGGTAAGCTAAAATGTTGCCTCAACTACGAGGTGGATACATATATAGACGCCCGTCGCGAATTTCCGCGCATCAACGCCCCGTTGGAGACGTTGGAGGGCAACTACTATCTGGTCAAGAGCGACATATTCAAAAAACAGCTCTCCTTCTCGTCGGACCCCAACAGCGCCGTCAACATAGTGACCGTGCCGCTCAGCCGTGTACGTGAGATATTGTCGATGAACCGCAGAGG
>CAMWRR010000011.1 GCA_947176715.1 uncultured Rikenellaceae bacterium
CCAGTGTGTCTATATCGTCCGGGTAAAACTCCAGTTCTACCCCTATGCGGTCTGTCTCCCAGTCGAGCGTATAGTCGAACGACTGCGACTGCCTGCCGCAACCGGCGGACAATACGACAATAGCGGCAGAAACCGCCATTTTGCATATAATTTTTTTCAGCATCGCTACAAACATTCGGTCTATAGAACACAAAATTAACATATTTCGATAACACAAACAAAAAATACCCCGAAGATTGTCTCTACGGGGTATCATAAAATAGGTATTATCAGTTTCTGAAAGTGAGCTTGTTGCGGTCGCTGTCTACCACTATCGGGTTCTCCTTGACTACGGTTCCGGAGAGTATCTGTTTGGACAGTTCGTTCACGAGCAGCCTCTGCACCGCCCTCTTTATGGGGCGCGCACCGAACTGCGGATCGTAACCCTCCTCGGCTATGTAGTCCACGGCCTTGTCGGTGACGTGCATGGTGAGACCCGACGAGGCCATCATGCGGCTCAGGGCCTTAACCTGCAGCTTCACTATATCGCGCACCTCATCTTTGGTAAGCGGCGTGAACATCACTATGTCGTCTATACGGTTGAGGAACTCGGGGCGTATGGTCTGCTTCATAAGCTCGAAGACCTCGCTCGCCGTAGACTCTATCACCTCCTCGCGGTTCTTATCGTCCAACGAGGCGAATCGCTCGTTGATGATGTGCGAACCTATGTTGGAGGTCATGATTATGATAGTGTTCTTGAAGTCCACCGTACGACCCTTGTTGTCGGTCAGACGACCGTCGTCGAGCACCTGCAACAGGATGTTGAAGACGTCGGGGTGAGCCTTCTCTATCTCGTCCAAGAGCACCACCGAATAGGGCTTGCGACGCACCGCCTCGGTGAGCTGGCCCCCCTCGTCGTAGCCTACGTATCCCGGAGGCGCGCCTATCAGCCTCGACACGGAGTGACGCTCCTGATACTCGCTCATGTCTATGCGCGTCATCATATTCTCGTCGTTGAAGAGGAAACCAGCCAACGCCTTGGCCAGCTCGGTCTTACCCACGCCGGTGGTACCGATGAATATGAACGACCCTATGGGACGCCGCGGATCCTGCAACCCGGCACGACTGCGACGGACGGCATCGGATATGGCCTTTATGGCCGCATCCTGACCTATCACCACCTTGTGCAGCTCGTTCTCCATGTGCAGTAGCTTCTCGCGCTCGCTGGCCAGCATACGGTTGACAGGTATGCCCGTCCAACGCGATACCACCTCGGCTATATCCTCGGCCGTAATCTCCTCTTTGATGAGTGCGCCGCCGCTCTCGCTGTTATGGGCGATCTCGGCGTTGAGACGCTCTATCTCCTTCTCGCTCTCGGGTATCTTGCCGTAGCGCAACTCCGCCACCTTGCCGTAGTCGTACTGACGCTCCGCCTCGGCTGCCTGTTGCTTGTAGTCGTCGATGAGCTTGCGCTCCACCTGCACCTTTTCGATAAGGTCGCGCTGGGTCTGCCACTTGGCACGTAGCTCGGTGCGCTCGCTATTGATCTCGTCTATCTCGCGCGTAAGCTCCTCTATGCGTTTCTCGTCGCCCTCGCGCTTGATGGCCTCGCGCTCTATCTCTTTCTGACGCACCTTGCGGTCGAGTTCGTCGATAGACTCGGGCACTGAGTTCATCTCCAGACGCAACTTGGCGGCCGCCTCGTCGATAAGGTCTATGGCCTTGTCGGGGAGGAAACGGCTGGTGATGTAACGGTCGGAAAGCTCCACGGAGGCTATTATGGCCTCGTCCCTGATACGTATCCGGTGGTGGTTCTCGTAACGCTCCTTAAGACCTCGCAGGATAGATACCGCATCCTCCTCCGACGGCTCGTCCACCATAACCTTCTGGAAACGACGCTCCAAAGCCTTGTCTTTCTCGAAATATTTCTGATACTCGTCGAGGGTGGTGGCACCTATGGCACGCAGGTCGCCACGGGCAAGGGCCGGCTTCAATATGTTGGCCGCATCCATCGCCCCCTCACCGCCGCCGGCACCTACGAGCGTGTGTATCTCGTCGATAAAGAGCACTATGTCGCCCTCCGACGACACCACCTCGCCGACCACACCCTTGAGACGCTCCTCGAACTCGCCCTTATACTTGGCTCCCGCTATGAGCGCGCCCATGTCGAGCGAATATATCTGTTTGTTTTTGAGGTTCTCGGGCACGTCGCCGTCCACTATACGGTGGGCGATACCCTCGGCAATGGCGGTCTTGCCCACGCCCGGCTCGCCCACGAGTATGGGGTTGTTCTTGGTACGGCGCGAGAGTATCTGAAGCACGCGCCTTATCTCATCGTCGCGGCCTATCACCGGGTCGAGCTTGCCCTCGGCGGCGCGCTTGTTGAGGTTGATGGCGTATTTGTTAAGCGAATCGAAGCTCTGCTCCGAGGTCTGCGAATCGACGGTAGAGCCTTTGCGCACCTCCTTTATGACGGATGCGAGGGCGTCGGAGGTGACTCCTATATCTTTGAGCAGACGCGACACGGACCCGCCGCTACGCAACAGACCTATCAATATATGCTCCGGAGAGATATATTTGTCGCCGAACTCCCCCGTGGCGTCGAGCGCGCTCTGCATCACCTTTATGGAGTCGCGCGACAGATAGGCGTCGCCGCCCGACACCTTGGGCAGCTTGTCGATGAGCGCCTGCACCTTGCCGTCGATACCGGAGGTGTTGGCCCCCACCTTGTTCAACAGGAACAGAGCCAGCGAATCGTCGCCGCTCAGAAGACCCATCATGATGTGCTCCGGCTCCACGGCCTGATTACCCGCCCGCTGAGCTATGAGGAAAGCCTCCTGCAACCGCTCCTGCGCTTTAAATGTCATGTTGTTTGCATTCATATCTTTTTCGTTTTTATTATTCTTTTTACCGCCATACGTTGCAAACCCCTTGCCAAAGATAGATGCAGACATTGTGACACATATTGCGGACAATAGGACATGACACTGACGTTTAACATGTTATAATGTCGTTTTCGGGTGACATTATAACATGACAGGTGTCGTTTTTACACTTATATCACCGATAATAACAAAAGCTCATTTACACTTGCTTTTTTTATATTTGTATCCGAATTAGATATTTATCTGTTATTTTATCAAAAAACTAACGATAAAGTGAGCGCAAGATTAACAAAAAAGGCTGTAAACACCTTTGAAAGTATAAAGAAAGTCAATGACAAAGGCATAGAATATTGGTCATCACGAGATTTAGCAAAAATATTGGGATATGCCGATTATCGAAATTTTCAGACTGTGATTGGCAAAGCCAAAGAAGCATGCCATAATAGCGGCCATAACATCAAAGACCATTTCGTTGACATCACCGAAATGGTAGCTATCGGTTCCGGGGCATCACGACCTATCGAGACTATAAATCTTACACGTTATGCTTGCTATATAACCGTTCAAAACGCCGATCCGAATAAAACTATAGTAGCGCAAGCCCAAACATATTTTGCAATCCAAACTCGAATTGCCGAAGTCAGGCAAATGGACGCTTATAACAGGTTATCCACCGAGGATGAAAAACGGTTGTTTCTAAGAAACGAAATGACAAAACACAATTTGCAATTAGCCGATGCAGCAAAAAACGCAGGTTAATAGAGCCTCGCGATTATGCCGTTTTTCAAAATTACGGTTACCGAGGACTGTACCGGCGGTATGGATGCAAAAGATATTCACGCACACAAAGGATTGAAACAAAGCCAAAAAATACTCGATCACATGGGGAGCACAGAGTTGGCGGCAAACCTTTTCCGTGCTACACAAACAGAGGAAAAACTACGCAGAGAACAAATAAAAGGGAAAGCGAGAGCCAATAAAACCCATTATGAAGTAGGTCAAAAAGTCCGGCAGACAATCAAAGAGTTAGGTGGAACTATGCCGGAAGACTTACCAACAGCCCAAAGTATCAAATCGATTGAATCCAAACAAAAGAAAATGTTGAAAAAAGAAGACAAAAAATAATACAAAAACCTATCCCGACGCCAACTCATCAATACGCCCACCCAAATATATTTGGCTTCACTGAAAATGATGCACATCAAAAAGAGGGTTGTTCCTATCTCAGACAATCACCGCCTTAGACACCCTGCCGTCCACAACCACGGTAAGCTCCCTGTCGAAGCGTACATGTCTCAGGTATATACCTTTGTTTTGCGGGTTCCTCGCCCGCAGACGGTCGATATCGAGCGTTCCGTCGCCGTGGCAAGGGTTGAGGGTTACATATCCCACCCCGAAAGAGGTGAGGTTCTGGAAGAAGTGGGTACCCTGACTGGGCTCTATATCAAAGCCGGGCAATCCGCACTCTACTATGACCCGGGCCTGAGATATGTCCGCCCACTTCACAGGTATTCCGAGCCATGGGTCGGACGAGCCCCAGCGTCCCGGACCTATCAGCACGTATGGGGTACCGCTCTGTGCCATTTGGCGGTTTAGGGCCTCCACCTCGCGGGCCATCTCCTCGGTGCGGGCCGAGTCGAACAGGTCGGGGTCGATATAGACGATGTCGCTCAGCCCCGTTATCTCGCCCAACCCCAAAGCCGACTCGGCATAGAGTATCGGCGACAAGGCGGCGACCTTCTCCCAGTCGATACGCGCATCGCTACGCGGCCCCACTATCGGCCTTATCTGCAACACGTTGAAGTTTATGTCGGCCCCTTTGGCAACATCCATATCCACTGCGAACTCTATCTCCACCTCCTCGAGCATCTCGCCACGCCCGGTATCCAACAGACACGACAATATATCGGCCAGCGGAAAGCGGTCGTATTTGAGCACCGATGCGAACGTTATCACCTTGCGCCCCTTGGCCGACGGCGAATCGGAGAGTGTGCCGTCGAGATGGTTCCATGTAGAGGCCACGTAGGCGGTGTTACGATAGCCGGCCACATCCTGAATATCGAGACAGTCGATATTCACCCCGTCGTCCACCGACGTTATGAAACGGCGCGGCGACAACGACAGAGCGTACATCCTGTGCTGGGTGTCGCGCAAAGCCATGTCCGTATTGGAGAGCTGCAACAGCCTCTTGGGATAACGCGGCGAGAAGCGCAGGGTCTGTCCCCCCTCCACCACCATCTTGCCGAGGCCGAGGGCAATGTTCGCCACACCCTCCTCCACCCTCTCGTCGCCCACGGGATAGTAGTTGACCGAGCGTGCCACGCCCGATATGGTCGGGAAGAAATAGCCGTTCTCCTCCGTGCCGCACACCTGCTGTATCACCACGGCCATCTTCTCCTCGGAGAGGAGGTTGGAGCTGGCGAGGATATACGAGCGCGAGCCGCGGAAATAGACTGAGGCATACACGCTCTTGACAGCCTTGACCAAAAGGCGCAACATCTGTTCGTCGTCCTCCACCCGCGGCACCATGTAGGTGCTGTACACACCCGCGAACGGCTGGTAGTGGGAGTCTTCGAGCTTAGACGACGAACGCACCGCCAAAGGCCCGGTAGCGTGACGTATGAATACCCGCAACTGTTCCGTAAGCTCCTCGGAGAGACGGGCGCCGAGAAACTCCGACAGGATATAGCGGTCGTCCTCATCGGACTGTATGACATATTGCAGACCGTTGACCCGTATGAAGTGGTCGAAGTGGTCCGTGGCTATCACCACGGTGCGCGGAATGGTAATGCGCACCCCCGGAAAGGCGTCGAGCAACCTGTAACGGTATAGTATATTGTTCAGAAAGGCCAATCCGCGCGCCTTACCGCCAATCGATCCGTCGCCTATGCGCGCGAACCAGATGAAACGGTTATAGGTATCTTTGTCGAAACGGGCTATGACACCCTGACCTATATAGCTGCGGTAACGCTCTATCTCGCCGCGCACAAAGGCACGCATATCGTACACGGAGGAGAAGTTGTCGACCCTCACACGCCTCATATCCTCGCCCAAACGGAACAGCCCTCTGGCATAAAACCACTTGGAGAGGTGGTTACGCGAGGTATGCCACAGCAACACCTCGTCGCTTATGTACTTTAGAGCCGACTGCATGGCACCTAACGTGTCGGCCTGCGCCACCACCTCGCCGGTATCGGGGTCGGTGAAGACGAACGGACCGAAAAGAAGCTCGCGCGTTATGTAGTCGGAGAGCTCGGTGAGCAACGTCTCGGAGTATTTGTTTATGAAGTTCACCCCCAGCTCGTCGGCCACTGCGCGCCGCTCCTGCGACGACGACTGCAACACGAAAGGCATGAACGGATCGGCGGCCCTCACGTGGCGGCACAGCTCTATCCCACCCTCTATATTCTCGCGCGACGAGGCGTCGACGGCGAACGATATGTCGGAGATGATACCCAACAGATTGCCCGAATAGCGCGAATATATGTCGTAAGCCTCCGAGAGGTTGCGCGCCAACAGCACCTTGGGACGCGCCCTGCGATGGAGCATCTGTTGTTGCTCGTTGAGCGCCTCCTTGAGAAACTCCCGCGACTGCGACACCACCAACTTATAGAGCATAGGCAGATAGGTGGAATAGTATTTTACCGAATCCTCCACCAGAAGAATGGCCTGCACGCCCTGAGATATGTCGTAGGGAGCATTGATACCGTCCTCCAACAGCTTGACTATGGCAACCAGAAGATCGGTATTGCCCATCCAGCAGAATATATAGTCGATGGACTCCGACGAGTGCTCCGCCAACCGTCTGGCCACCTTCTGCGAGAAGTGGTACAGCAACACCACCGGCACCTCCGGCATACGCTCCTTCACCCTGTCGGCGAACTCGAACACACCCATAGGGCCTATGTTGAGCATGGTGATGACCAGATCGAACCTCTCGCCCGCATCTATCATGGCTAAGGCCCTCTCGGCGTCGGGGGCGTGTACGAACGTGGGCGGATTATTGAGGTTCAGCTCGTTGTATTCGGTGTTTATCTGCGCCTCTATACGTCCCTCCTCCTCCAAAGAGAAGAGGTCGAAAGAGCTGCATATCAGAAGAATACGACCTATACGGCGACTCATCAGAGAGCCGTAGTCTATATCGTTGCGGACTGTGCGTGCGTCGGTGTCGTTCATGGCCTACTCCTCCAACACGGGATACTCCGTCTCATACCCGCCGCCGGGCAAGAATATCCCACGCAACCTGAGAGCCAACGCGCGCGCCGCCTCCAGATCGTTGAGAAGATAGTTGCCGCACTGGCGCGGATTGGCCGCCGGTATGGCGTCGGCCGCTATGATGAAATCGAAAGCCTCAACCAATGCGGCGGCTATCACGGCTTTGTCGACCTCGCGGTTGAGCAACAGATAGAACCCCGTGCAGCACCCCATCGGACCCACATAGAGTATGTTTTCGGCAAAGGGGGCCGACGAACGCAACGAGGTGGCCAAGCAATGCTCGAATGTGTGCATCACGGCCTGCGGAATCCCCTCCTTTTGCGAGCGGCGTGGAGCTACGAAACGGAGGTAGTAGGTATAGACCTTACCCGGCTCGGCTTGCAGATAGATGCCGGGATTGAGGCGCGTGTGGTCGATAGAGAAAGATACCGGTGTCATGGCTAATGTATTATTTTTATCTCGGGCTTGGGTGCGTCGGCATCGACATAGCTGACGGCTCTTGTCACATCGGAACGGGTCACACCCAGTATGCCGTAGTCGAGAAGGTGCTCTATGCGTAGTTTCTGCTCAGGGGTTATGGCGAAGCCCTGACCGTAGAAATAGTCCATCACGTTGACAGACAAAAAGCTGTCGCCGTCGCACGATATGCGCGACATGTCACGAACTCCCGTCTGCGCCACGGTTCTAAGATACTGGGCGCGGTCGTAATTAGGCGTGTCGGCGCAATAGTCGTCTTCGCCGCATCCGTTCTCGCTGAAGGCGTGCAACAGGCCGAAGAGGTGACCGGCCTCGTGCGCCAAGGTGGTGACGCCGCTGAGCGAGGCGGCATACTCGTTGTCGAGAACTATGCCGTGCATATAATCGAGCGGATGGGTGAAATAGTAGTCACCCGAGACCAGACCGGCAAGAGGGCTGCTCTCGGGCACTAAAGGCAGTGTGGCGTATCCGGCCACATCGGGCAAGGCTATGTCCATCACCCACACATTCACATAGGTCTTGGGGTCCCACAGGTTGAAGCTGTCGTTGAAGTCGGCGTTATTGACGAACTCGTCATCGGTAAACGACATAGGCTTCGACACGGCTATGCGGTGTATGCCCGGCTCGGGTAGCTTCTCGCCCCAAGGGGTGTGCGTCGCCGGCACGAACTCCACACCGGTATCGACACCGTAACCGAACCGTCCGCGCCATATCATATTGGCCATCTCTATCTGATTGTCGATAACCTCGGCCGATACATTCTCCGTTACGCTTCCGCTACGGCTGTAATATACATGGAAAATTACGGGAATCTTCATATCCGGCTCCCCTGCCGCAGAGACTCCCGGAACCGACAGGGTATACGTATCGCTGTAATAGGTGCCGCGGTCGGTGACAACCGCATAACGGACGTTGTAGCGTCTGCCGGGAATCACTCCGCGAGAAAAGTCGGTAGTGAATTTGACATTGAGGTTATTGGCATCCGTAGAGTATTCAAACATCAACGACATGTCGCCGGGACCGGGACAGGGATTGCTCTGCGAGAGATAACAGCCTACGCTCTTGGTCCTCTCGCCTGCGGAAAGCGTTCCGGTACGCACCTGCATGGTAATGCTCGCATTGAGATAACCGTTAAGCGTCATATCGCCCGTTATGTATATCTCATCACTGCCGGCCTGCCATATAACGGTACTGTCTACATCACCCGCATCGGATGCGAAATATACCACCCCTTGACGCGGATAGTCGCCGGTATTCTCATCCACGGTAAAAGACAACTGCGACACGGTGGCATAGCTCCGGGCATCCGCATGTATCCACTCCGCGCCTTCGCCTATCGACGCTGTGACGGATGTGCCGTCGTATACGGGAGCGAGCATGACCACGGCCCCCTTACGTCCCACCGACACGAGGCTGTCCACCCTTATCATGCCGTCTCCGGCGATGGCTTTGCCGCGCTGCACTATCATGAACTCCGACCTGCCGCCGCCCGCACCGAATACTATGGCCCCGCTACGTCTGTCGCCGTCGTTGCGTTCCACCGCTATGACAGCCGCGCCCGCCTCCATGCTCTCAAGCCGGCACCACGAGGGCAACCCGGTCACCTCCACGTCGAAGTCCGACTCGTAACCGACCACTACGCGGGCAGAGGTGTAGTCGACGATATAACTCTCCACCGGAAGGGAGACACTCCCCCCGCCACCGTCGCCATCCTTCTTGCATCCGATTACGGCAACGGCCGACAGGAGTAGCGCCGCCGCAATGGCGTATATCTTTTCGCAGCTCATATTACAAACATTTGAACGGGCAACCTCTCGGCTCCCGAAATCAGAGCATAACAGCCGTGCCGCCCATAAGCTCTATCTCGGCCACTACCGGCTCTATGAAACGGCGCGCTACCGTCTCGTCGCCCGGGTCGTCGCCCAGACACACTGTGGCGAAACCGGTATTACGGCAAAACTCCTTGACCAGAGCACGGGTGAAACGAACACCCTCCGTAGAGTGCACGCAATGGCCGGTGAAACTCTCGAAAGCGGGGTTCTCAGCGGTGGCTATGTCTATGACAGGCACTATCTTCATACCCATATTATCCGCCGCACTCTTTATGTCGCGCACCTGCGAATAGCTGTAACAATATCCGGCGGGCACCGCGGCCTCCGGATTGACAAGGCTCATGGCGGAGCTGTTGACCGTCCAACCCTTGTCGTTCATGAATACCATATATACGGTGGTGACCCCGGCCGCAGAGGCCTTGCTCAACCGCGACTTTACCGTCTCGCAATCTACGGACTGCGACACGAGGTCTATAACGTCGGCCTTGTCGGACGACTCTGGCTCGCTTACCGCGACCGTTCCGGCGTTCACGAAGCGACGGTTGTTCTTGCGTGTCAACTTTTTGAAAAAGCCGGTTTTATCCGTATATCCGGCAACAAGAGCCGTATAGGCCTCGTTCATGGATGCCGGAGAGGTGAAATTGACCGTCACCAGATCTTTGCTCACAGTTATGGAATAGCTCCCGCCACCCTTTATGTTATCGACCGTAGAGGCCGTTATATTGCGCGATGCGGCGAAGTTGGAGAACCCGAATGTGGTGATGCCCCTCATCTCCAAAAACAGCTGTAGCTTTGCGGCGAAAGCCTGAGCCACAGCGTCGTCCGGCGACACCACTATACTGAAATTCTTCTCCAAGCTGAACTCGGAGGAGTTGACGAAAGGCATCCTGTTCCATACGCCCGAAATAGCGGACGACGGCTCACCCGCATATACATCGACGGACACGAGAACCATAAGCGCCGCCGCAAACCGTTTGAAGAGATTCATATCCATTTTTATTTTGACAGAAACGAAAGCAGAGCGTCTCCGGACACCGCCGTAACCCTGCCCATCATTATGCAAATATAGGAATTTTTTGCCTCGTCCCTTTTTAATTTCACACAAAATTCGTTCCTTTGAACGATATTAGAGAGTTTGCGACAAGATGAAAAACATTGTCATAATACCCACCTACAACGAGAAAGAGAACATAGAGGCCATAACGGAGGCCGTGCTGGCCCTACCCTCCGGCTTCGAGATAGTGATAGTGGACGACGGCTCGCCGGACGGCACCGCGGACATAGTCAAACGCATGCAACAGAGCCAGAGCCGTCTGCATCTGATAGAGCGTCCCGGCAAGGCCGGACTGGGAACGGCCTATATATGCGGCTTCGGATGGGCGCTGGAGAGAGGCTACGACCGCATCTTCGAGATGGACGCCGACTTCTCGCACAACCCCGCCGACCTCGAACGCATGATAGAGGTGGCCGACAGCGGAGCCGACGTGGTGGTAGGGTCGCGCTACAAATGCGGGGTCAATGTCGTCAACTGGCCCATAGGACGCGTGATAATGTCTTATTACGCATCGCGTTACGTGCGCATCGTAACGGGCATGCCGGTAAACGACGCCACAGCCGGATTCGTATGCTACAAAGCCGACGTGTTGCGGGCCATAGACCTCGACGCAATAGCCATGCGCGGCTACGGCTTTCAGATAGAGATGAAATACACGGCGTGGAGGCTCGGCTTCCGCATAGAGGAGCTGTCGATAATATTCACCGACCGCACGCTCGGGCAGTCAAAGATGAACAGCGGCATATTCGGCGAGGCCTTCTGGGGCGTTCTTCGCCTGCCGTTCAAAAAGATAAGGGGTAGAAGATGAAGACGATCATAACCGGCGGCACCATCGTAAACGAAGGTGTCGAGAGGCGCGGATACATAACAGTGGCCGACGAGGTCATAGAAAAGGTGGCTTTCGGCGACTGTCCGCCCGAAGAGCTCGACGGAGCGCGTCACATAGACGCCACAGGCATGATAGTGATGCCGGGCGTGATAGACGATCAGGTACACTTCCGCGACCCGGGCCTCACCTACAAGGGCGACATGCAGAGCGAGTCGCGCGCGGGGGTGGCCGGCGGCGTCACCTCGTTCATGGATATGCCCAACACGGTGCCCCCCACCGTGACGATAGAGGCCTTAGAGGACAAATACCGCGACGCCGCCTCGAAGGCCATGTCCAACCACGCATTCTTCTTCGGGGCCACCGCCGACAACGTATCTCTCTTCGACAGGCTCGACCCCAAACGTATATGCGGCATAAAGCTCTTCATGGGCTCCTCTACGGGCGGTCTGCTCGTGGACGACAGCGCCGCGCTCGAGAAGATATTCGCCGCCGCGCATCTGCCTCTGGCCGTACACTGCGAGGACGAGAGTCTGTTGCGCCGTAACATGGCCGCGGCCAAAGAGCGGTACGGCGACGACATCCCCCCCGAGATGCACCCTGTGATACGCGACAGCGAGGTGTGCTACCGCTCGTCGGCACGGGCCGTGGAGCTGGCCCACAGGCACGGCACCCGGCTACACATACTGCACCTGAGCACCGAGCGGGAGTTGTCGCTGATGGAACGCAAACCGTTGGAGGATAAGTTAGTGACGGGCGAGGTATGTATGCACCACCTATGGTTCGCATCCGACGACTACCCAGCCAAAGGCAACATGATAAAATGGAATCCGGCGGTAAAGAGCCTCCGCGACCGCGAAGCGCTGTTACAGGGGCTCGCTGAGGGCCTTATAGACATAGCGGCCACCGACCACGCCCCCCACACGCTCGAAGAGAAAGAGCGACCCTACCTTAGCGCACCCTCCGGAGGGCCCATGTTGCAACACTCGCTGGCACTGATGCTCGAGATAACGCAAAAACACGGCTTAGGATACTCGTTCGCCGCCGACAAGATGGCCCACAGAGTGGCGCGTCTCTTCCGGATAGAGCGACGCGGATTTCTCAGGGAGGGCTATTACGCCGACATAGCGATAGTCGACCCTCGCGCCGACTGGAGCGTAACACGCGAGAACACGCTCTACAAATGCGGATGGTCACCGTTGGAGGGGGTCCGGCTATCGCACAGAGTGACCCACACGTTCATAAACGGACACTTGGTGTACGAACGCGGCCGCTTCGACGAGGGGTACAGAGGGATGCCGCTCAGGTTCGACAGATAAAATAACTTGCCGTTTTAAGAGGGGAAAACGTTTGCATTAAATTTTATTAACCGAGGACCGAAACGAATGAAATTCGGCTACGCCGAAGCGAGCGTTTTCGCATCTTGAAATAAATTTTGGTAAAAGAGTTCGATTTTTCAGGCGGACTTTGCGCCGTTTCAGATAAACAACACATTCAATGATAACACCATCAACACTACGTCCTGTAACGGACAGTGCGTTAAAATTCTACATAGAGACCTACGGTTGCCAGATGAACTTCGGCGACACGGAGATAGTGGTGTCGATAATGCGCGACAACGGATACGTATATGTGGAGAACATGGAGGAGGCCGACATAGTGTTGGTCAACACCTGTTCCATACGCGACAACGCAGAACAACGCGTATGGGGACGCCTCTCGGAGTTCGCCGCGCTCAAAAAGCGCAAGCCCTCGCTCATTGTAGGCGTGATAGGCTGCATGGCCGAACGGCTCAAAGAGCGTCTCGTGGAGGCAGACAAGGGTGTCGACATAGTGGCGGGCCCCGATGCCTACCGTTCGTTGCCGTCGCTCATGGAGGAGGCCGGACGCGGAGGCAAGGGCATAAACGTGCTTCTGTCGCGCGAGGAGACATACGCCGACATATCGCCCGTAAGGCTCGACCGTAACGGTGTCAGCGCGTTCGTATCCATAATGCGCGGCTGCAACAACATGTGCTCCTATTGCGTGGTGCCCTACACCCGCGGAGGCGAGCGAAGCCGCGACAGCGACACCATACTGGCCGAGGTACGCGACCTCTTCGACCGAGGCTACCGCGAGGTGACGCTCCTCGGGCAGAATGTCAACTCGTACCGTTACGGCGACATATCGTTCGCAGACCTCATGCGCATGACAGCCGAGGTGTCGCCCCTGTTGCGCGTACGCTTCGCCACCTCGCACCCCAAAGACCTGAGCGACGAGCTTCTGGAGGTGATGGCCGCCTACCCCAATATATGCCGCTCCATACACCTGCCGGCACAGTCCGGCTCCGACACCATGTTGGAGCGCATGAACCGCAAATATACGCGCGAGTGGTATCTACGGCGCATAGAGTCCATCCGCCGGCACATGCCCGACTGCGCCATAACCACCGACATAATAGCCGGATTCTGCGGCGAGACCGAGGAGGAGCACGAGGCCACCCTGTCGCTCATGCGCGAGGTGGGCTACCAGTTCGCCTACATGTTCAAATACTCCGAACGCGAGGGTACCAAAGCCTCGCGCCACATGAAAGACGACATAGACGATGCGGTCAAAACCCGACGCCTCACCGAGATAATAAACCTGCAGAACGAGCTGTCGCTCCAAAGCAACAAAGAGGATGTGGGCAAAACGTTTGAAGTGTTGGTAGAGGGGCCCTCCAAACGCAACCCCGACGAGCTCGTGGGGCGCACCTCGCAGAACAAGGTGTGCGTCTTCGCCGACACCGACCACCGCCCCGGCGACTACGTGACGGTGCATGTAGACGACTGCACCTCGGCGACGCTGTTGTGTCACAGGGTGTAACACAAATCGACAATCGTACGCTACCAAAGCCAGTACCTAACTATGGCACAGTGTTTTATAACTCGTCCGCTGACATTTTACGCAGTGGACGAGTAATTTTTGCGCGATGTAAAACGTGGTGACGCGCTCTTATTAGCGTATTTTCATGGCATGTTTTTCTCATACAAGTCTATTTGTTGTCCGGTAAAAAATTGAGGTAGTCCACTGTGAAGTACCACATCGCGAGGTAGCCAATAGCGATGTGAGGCAATAAAAATTCCCCATCCCGAAGTGTCTCGGAATGGGGAAACTGAATTTATTCTATGCTCTTCTTTCTCGCTCTGACACGAAAGACAAATCACCGTGAAAGGGAAACACACTCACCGCGATGCGAGACCGGAAGAACGATTTTTTATCGACAGAAAGAGACCGGCCTATTCGCAATACTCTTTCACTATTCGCTCCACCTCCTCGGTAGACGGCATGCGCGAGATTATCTTGCCGGTGGCAGGGTCGATGACGATGAGTGCGCCGCCACCGTCGCCGACATTGTATTTGCGCCACAGGTTGATGCGGTCGTCCAGCTCCACCAATACCGGCCACGTGTAACCGTCTTTGGCTACTGCGGCGTCCAGAGCGTCGGTGTTATCGAACTCACGGGCCACGCTCACCACCACTAAACCCTTGTCGCGATAGCTGTCGTATATTGGTTTGTTGGCTTTAGCCATAATGCGGCACGAGCTACACCACGACGCCCACAGGTCGAGCAACACTATCTTGCTTCCGGCTATCATCTCAGAGAAGCGGTGCATCTCTCCCGCGCGGTCGGGGGCCTCGAAGTCGACATACTCTCCGCCCACCTCGGTGCGTATGGCATCCAGATACTCTCCGAGGCGGCGGCCCAATCCGTAGCCGGCAAAGGTGTCGGCATACATTCGGGCCACCTTTTTGTCGAGTTTCTTATCGGCCGAAAATCTGACATCGAATAACAGCTTGGGCATGTATCCTAAGCTGACGTCTACAGACATTACCCCGTATAGCGAGTCGGACACCCTCTTATACTCGTCGTTCATGCGGCTGAACACCTCGTAGAACTCTTTGGAGTAGCGTTCCTCGTCGGGCATATACATAAATCGGTCATATAGATCCCTTTGCTTGCTGCGATTCTTTTCCGTTCTCGCTTTTTCAAGAATCGCCATTGCTTCGGCACTCAAATCGGTCTGAGACTGGTAGAACGAATCCAATATAGGAGAGTATTTTTCGTTGATTTTATTGTCGTCGTATTTGAGCGACATCGCTTTAGTGTTAAGTTCGCCTCCGTATGTCGTTACCGGTCGGCCATAATTCCACACTATGCGCACATCGCCCTCCTCTGCGAAAAATTCGGTAGTGCAAAACGAACCGGAGATATATTCGTTCCACGGAACCAATATATAATAG
>CAMWRR010000012.1 GCA_947176715.1 uncultured Rikenellaceae bacterium
GTTTATTACAGCCCTTTACCGTGGCAAGCCTTGTATTTGAGTCCGCTACCGCAGGGGCACGGGTCGTTGCGGCCTACCTTCTGCTCCGATCTGGCGGGCATAGGCTTGCGCATCTCTTCGCGTCCGGCTCTGGCGGCGGCTTCGCTTCGTGAGGTCTGTAGCTTGCTCATGTCCATCTTGTCGCGCATGGAGCGGTCCTCCATCTTTTCGGGCTGCCCCTCGCGCATGGGGATGCCGGCACGCGAGAGTATCGACAGTGTCTCGCGGTTGATCTTCTCGAGCATGTTCTTGAAGAGGTTGAACGACTCGAACTTGTAGATCAAAAGCGGGTCTTTCTGTTCGTACTGGGCGTTCTGAACCGACTGTTTGAGGTCGTCCATCTCGCGCAGGTGCTCTTTCCAGTTCTCGTCTATCATGACGAGCATCACTATCTTGGCTATGTGCTTGAATATGATGGCTCCGTCGGTGTCGATAGTCTTCTTGAAAGGCACGCTGACCTGGAATACGCGTCTGCCGTCGGTTATGGGTATGGCTATGTTCTCGAAACGGTCGCCGTGCTCCTCGTATATCTTGCGTATTACGGGCATGGCCGTTGCGGCTATCTGCTGACTGCGACGCGAGAACATGTCGCTTATATCCTTGGCTACCGCCTCCGACAGCTCCGCCGTAGAGTACGACTTGAAGTCGCGCTCCGAGAACGAGCACTCCAGCGACAGTTGTTTGATTAGCTCGAAGCGGAACTCCTCGTAGTCGAGGTCGCCGTTCTCGGTTACGAACGCCTCTGTGAAATCGACTATTATGTTGTTGAGGTCCACCTCTATACGTTCTCCGTAGAGGGCATGTCTGCGACGGGTGTATATCACCTCGCGCTGCGAGTTCATGACATCGTCGTATTCGAGCAGACGCTTACGCATGCCGAAGTTGTTCTCCTCCACCTTACGCTGGGCGCGCTCTATGGCCCTGTTCATCATGCCGGCCTCTATCACCTCGCCCTCTTTGAGGCCCATGCGGTCCATTATGTGCGAGATGCGTTCGGAGCCGAACAGACGCATGAGGTTGTCCTCCAAGGATACGAAGAATACCGATGAACCCGGGTCGCCCTGACGTCCGGAACGGCCTCGCAACTGACGGTCGACACGGCGCGATTCGTGACGCTCGGTGCCTATGATAGCCAAACCGCCCAGAGACTTGACCTCGTCGGTAAGTTTGATGTCGGTACCGCGGCCTGCCATGTTGGTGGCTATCGTGACCTGACCTTTGCGGCCCGCCTCCTGAACCACCTGCGCCTCCTGCTGGTGGAATTTGGCGTTGAGCACGTTGTGGGGTATGCCTCTGAGTTTTAGCATCTTGCTCAGAAGCTCGGAGATCTCCACGGAGGTGGTGCCCACGAGCACGGGGCGTCCTTGGCCTACCATGCGGCCAATCTCGTCTATGACTGCCGAGTATTTTTCGCGTTTGGTCTTGTATATTAGGTCGTTGCGGTCATTACGTATGACGGGGCGGTTGGTGGGTATCACAACCACGTCGAGCTTGTATATGCTCCATAGCTCGCTCGCCTCGGTCTCTGCCGTACCGGTCATACCGGCCAGCTTGTGGTACATTCTGAAGTAGTTCTGCAGAGTGATGGTTGCGAAGGTCTGCGTGGCGGCCTCCACGGTGACGTGCTCCTTGGCTTCGAGGGCCTGGTGCAGACCGTCGGAGTAGCGGCGACCCTCCATGATACGTCCGGTCTGCTCGTCTACTATCTTCACTTTGCCATCTATAACCACGTACTCCACGTCTTTCTCGAAGAGGCTGTATGCCTTGAGCAACTGGTTTACGGTATGCACGCGCTCCGATTTGAGCGAATAGTCGGTCATAAGACGGTCGCGCTGAGCCTGTTTCTCGACGGGTTCGGCATCGCTCTTCTCTATCTCCGCTATCTCGGCGCCTATGTCGGGAAGTACGAAGAATCTGGCGTCGTCCACGCTTTTAGCCAGAACATCGTGCCCCTTGTCGGTGAGGTCGACGGTGTGGTTCTTTTCGTCTATCACGAAGAAGAGGTCGTCCACAATCTCGGGCATGCGACGGTTGTTGTCGGCCATGTATATGTTCTCGGTCCTCTGCATGAGGCTCTTGTAGCCCGGCTCGCTGAGCAGCTTGATGAGCGGCTTGTACTTGGGCAGACCCTTGTGGGCGCGGTAGAGCAGTACGCCCCCCTCGTCCTCCTTGCCTGCGGCCAAAAGTTTGCGGGCCTCGCCCAAGAGGGTGGTGACGTAGTTTTTCTGTAACGTGTAGAGCTTCTCCACGTAGCTCTGATATTGCTCGAAGAGCTGGTCCTCGCCCTTAGGCACCGGACCCGATATGATAAGGGGGGTGCGGGCGTCGTCGATGAGCACCGAGTCGACCTCGTCGACAATGGCGAACTGGTGTTTGCGCTGTACCAGGTCGCTCGGCGAGGTGGCCATGTTATCGCGCAGATAGTCGAAGCCGAACTCGTTGTTGGTGCCGTAGGTGACATCGGCGGCGTAGGCCTTGCGACGGGCCTCGGAGTTAGGCTGGTGCTTGTCGATGCAGTCTACCCTCAGGCCGTGGAACTCGAACATGGGCCCCATCCATTCGGAGTCGCGCTTTGCGAGGTAGTCGTTGACGGTGACCACATGTACACCCTTGCGTGCCAGCGCGTTGAGGAATATGGGGAGTGTGGCCACGAGGGTCTTGCCCTCGCCGGTGGCCATCTCGGCTATCTTGCCGGTGTGGAGCACCACGCCGCCGAACAGCTGGCAGTCGTAGTGTACCATGTCCCACGTCATCATGTTGCCTCCGGCCATCCACGAGTGGCTGAAGCGGGCCTTGTCGCCCTCTATCGTCACGTAGTCGCATCTGGTGGCGAGGTCGCGGTCGTGGTCCGTGGCGGTGACCGTGATGAACTCGTTCTCCTTGAAACGGCGCGCCGTGTCTTTCATTATGGCGAAAGCCTCGGGCAATATCTCGAGCAACACATTCTCGATGGTCTCGTCAATCTCTTTGGTCAGACGCTCTATGTCGGTGGAGATCTTCTCTTTCTCTTCGATGGATATGTCGCTTCGCTCCAACTCCTCTTTGAGCGATGCTATGCGGGCTTCGTCACCGGCTATCTCACCGGCTATGCGGGCCATGAGCGCGCTGCTACGGGCGCGTAATTCGTCGTCGGTAAGGTCTCTTATCTGAGGGTAAACAGCGTTGATTTTTTCGATATAGGGGATTACCGCCTTGCGGTCTTTGTCCGCTTTGGAGCCGAAGATCAGCTTGATTAACCCTGCTACAATATTTGCCATAATGTTTTTTAGTATGCCTGATTTTTGATTCAGGTCTCAAAGTTACAATAATTTTGCCAGTTGTGAAAATTATTGTGTTTAAAATTCAATATCCCTTTATTCAGAGCCATAAGAAGCTGTTTTCAATTCAATAAAACACCCTCCTGAAGCCTGTTGCTTGTGCATCTGCTGTGAGGTGTGAAAATTTTGAAAACGGCTCGAAAACAGTTGTCGATAAGAATTTTATTAAAATTAAGACAACATCCGAATGCGGTATGCGAAAGCTTTTCACGAAGTTTCCGTTATGTTTGTCCTGTTGTTTTCGCCGTCACCTCGCACTCATATACCTCGCCCCCACCGGACACTGCCAGCATCTGTTCTGTCGGCAGTAGCATTTGTAGAGCTGTATGAGTGCCTGCGAGTCGAAAGAGGTTCGCACGCTCGTGTGGGTGTCGTATCGGTTGACTATGTTGTTGCGTTCGCCCTCTATGCCCTCGAACATATCCACCACCTCCGCGGCGCACTCCTCGCCCTCGGTGTTCCGGAGCCTGTCGAACAGAAACGGTAGCATGAAGTTGATGAGTATGCGGTCGATTTTGTCGCCGGTTATCATGTGGCCGGTAGAGACCGCCTCGCACGCTCTGCCGAGGGCGAAATGGTCGCGCCAGTACTCCGACGGAGCCTCGCGGAAGAGGTTGCGCAGGTCGTCTATGGTGCGGCATTCGCACAGGCGGTGGTAGAGCGGTTTGCCGTCGGCGAGGATGGCGGCCGTCTGGGCTATCAGCAACGCCGGGGTGTTGTCGCGGCGCGAGCCTCTGTTCCAGCGTACGTACGATATGGGTGTGAGGCGATGTCCTTTGCGTAAACGGTCGAATATCTCGCGCAGACGATACACGTAGTCGTCTGCAGAGGAGACGGCCGCCTCCGAGAGAAAGCCCGCGGAGCCGAACAACAGCGCCTCCACGGATACCTTGTCGCTCTCCCTGTCGCCCGTTATCAACGACGACACGATGCGGTTGTGTCCTATTATGGTGCCCAGTTCGCCGAAGAGTTTGCGGTTCTCGGGGTTGCTTATCATCACGGAGTCTAAGAGCGCGGCCACGGCCATGTCGCTGTCGCTGCCGCCGGCAAGACGTCGCAGCTCGTCGAGCCGGGCGCACTTGTCCGACAGCCGTTCCACCAAAAGACGCGTCTTGACGGAGGCCAGTTGCGGAGGTGCCATCGTGCCCAATATCTCCGGGCAGATATAGTCGGCGCCGCTTACGGCAAGGTCGCGGTAACGGCGCTCTTTGTCCTGCGGCGGGGCATAGCGCATGCACTCCACTATGCCGCCCGATGTCGACAGTTGTCGGCCCGAGCCCGTCTCGGCCGCCGCTATGAGCACCACCGATTCTCGCTCGGCCATGCTCAGCATGCCCCACTTGGCATCGTCGTCCATTATCACGACGCTTCCGCGCAATATTCCGGCCCCTATCTCTATCTCGGCTCCGCGCATGGTGACGAATCCCCGGCCCGCTACGGCCTCGCCGCTCCGGAGCATCCGCACGGGTTGCCCCTCGGTGGTGTCGCCTATTACGTTACCGCAAGGGGTGTGCGACCACATATAACACATCAACGCCACCCTGTCCGATAATCCTTTCATATAGTTTTTCGTTTATGGTGATGAATAACAATGTATGTATAGCAGTTCCCTTTACGGTTAGGTCAAGCCCTTATGGCTCGAAAATAGAGAAGTTTACGCTTCCGTAGCTCCTGTGTTGTCTGAAATTGGGGTGCCCCGAGAACTCTTTGTGTTTGGAGTGCTCCAGCACGAATATCCCCTCGGGTTTCAGTATTCCGCGCTCCATTATTATGTCCGGCAGTTCGTCCGTGCCCTCAAGGTCGTAGGGAGGGTCGGCGAATATTATGTCGAACTTCTCGGAACAACAGCGCACGAAGTTGAATGCGTCGCCGAGCACCGACTTTATGGCCGTAAGCCCCATCTTGCGGGCCGTGGCCTCAATGAAGCTCCTGTGCATCCTGTCGGCCTCCACCGATACCACGCGTGCGGCCCCCCGCGAGGCGAACTCGTAGCTTATCGACCCGGTTCCGGAGAAGAGGTCGAGGACATCGAGCCCCTCGAAGTCGTAGAGGTTCGACAACACGTTGAATATGTTCTCTTTGGCGAAGTCCGTGGTAGGACGGGCCTTGAATCCCCGGGGCGGCTCTATGGTGCGCCCCCTGTGGCTTCCGCTCACTATTCTCATGTCGGTAATGTTGATGGGACTATATGGTAAAATACTCCTCGGCCTTGGCAACCGTTACTTTGTAGTGGCGGCCCAATACCTCCGCCGTGGCGGTGGCGGCCATGCCGGCGCACACTACCGTGGGGGTGTCGAGTCCGTTGTCTTTGACCAGCCGCTCTATGTAGAAGACCATGTCTTCGTGGGAGGCTATCGGCAGGGTGTCTGTGAACAGAAGCCGTTTGCCGTGATACAGTGTAAGCGTCATGCCCTCTCTTGCGACGTCTGCTATCGCCGTCGTTCCCCGCGGGGTGTGGCGATGGGCGTATGCTACCGACAGGGCTGACGGGCCGACGACGACGCACTCCCTGTACATGGTGTCGAGCCTTTCGTGCAGCGTCTTGTCTATGGCCGACAGAAAGACCATGCCGTGGCGACGTGTAGGTATTATCTCCTGCCCGTCGGTTATCTCCGTGCCGGTACACTCCATGTAGTCGCGCGCGAGCTTATCGTCGAACAGCTTTTCGGGGACCGCCGTGCCGTAGTCGGCCGCTATGACCATTACGCTTTTGTGGGCGGGGTGCATGGAGTAGTAGCCCTCCAAGGCGGCACACGCCTCGTGAGGCGACAACGCACCTCCGCCGGACGGCTTGTAGTGCTCGGTCTTGCCGCTTTGCCGGTCGAAAAAAGAAAGTCCACCCCTGTATATAAGGATGGACAAATCTTTTGAGCCGGAATTATTACTCCCAGTTGCCCGCATCGTTGGTAGCCTCGGTTATGGAGCCGACCTTCATGCCGGGGTATCTGCCGATGGTCTTCTGTTTGTCGATGAGGTTGACGAGCTCCTGACGGTACTCCTCGTCGGCCAGATAGGTCTTGAACGGAGCCTTGGCCTCGAAGACGGGGATAGTCACCTTAGAGCCGGTAACGAGCGTGTCGGCGGCCAAAAGGAACTCTACGTTGTCGGTGTAGGGGATGTAACGGATATCGTCGGGGTTGAAACCTTTCTTGAAGATGGTGTCCATAACGGCCACTTTCACCTGCACGGTCTTTACAAGGCCTTTGGCTACGGCCACAGAGTCGTCCTCGGAGCCGGTCTTGATGAGATAGACCATCGAGTCGTTCTTGATAAATTCGATGAGGGTGTCGAAAGATCCGGTGTACTTGGAGTAGAGCTGTTTGTAGGCGCGCTCTGCCGTACGGATGTCTTTCAGACGGCCTATGACGGCCTCGTCACGTACTTTCTTGATCTCCTGAAAATCGAGGGGTGTCTTGATCTGCATGTAGACCGCATAAGCCATAAGGCACACGATTACCAGCAATACTACCTGAAGCAGATTCTTAACTGATTTTTTCATTTGGATTATCTTTTTATTTTAGTTTTTTTTGCAAAGTTATAAAAAATTGGATATGCTCACACTTTATGTAGCAATATTTTTATGATTTTTAACTTTTCCTCTATCCGGATATGATTACCGACGATATAGTATCACGCGTAAGGGAAGCCTTGGGACACGAGCCTACCGACGATCAGGCGCGCGTTATGGATGCCTTGGCCGATTTCGTTGTGAATAGCCCCAAGGGGGAGATAATGATAATAAGCGGATATGCCGGTACGGGCAAGACCTCGGTGATAGCGGCTTTCGCCTCGGTGATGCGCTCCATGAGGGTGCCTCTCTCCCTGTTGGCGCCTACCGGACGCGCCGCCAAGGTGCTGGGCGGATATGCCGGAGGCGGCGCAACTACTATACACAAGCGCATATATCGTCAGAAGTCGGCTCTGGCGGAGAGTTTCGACCTCAATTATAATAAGGTGAAGAACGGGTTGTTCATAGTGGACGAGGCCTCCATGATATCCGGCTCCTCGTTCGAGAACAACATCTTCGGTAGCGGCGACCTTATGGAGGATCTGGTACGCTTCGTCAATAGCGGCGACAACTGCCGTCTTGTAATAGTGGGCGACAATGCGCAGCTGCCCCCCGTAGGCTCTCCGCTCTCGCCGGCCCTCGACCCCGATACCATGTCGGCATACGGAAGTGTCCGTTACCTGCAGATGAGTCGGGTGGTGCGTCAGAGGCGCAGATCGGGCATACTGGCGGCGGCTACCGAGGTGCGGCGCATCATAGAGAGCGGTGTTCCTCGTCTGCCCAAGTTCTCGTTGGACTACGACGACGTAAAGGCCATAAACGGCTCAATGTTCCTCGACGAGTTGGAGAGCTGCTACTCCATGTACGGGAGCGACCAAACTATAGTTATAACCCGCTCCAACAAGCAGGCGGGCCGTTTCAACGATGGCATAAGGTCGAGGGTTCTCATGCAGGAGGAGGAGCTGTCGTCGGGCGACATGGTGATGGTGGTGCGCAACAACTATCACTACGGCAACGAGGAGTGCGGCTTGGATTTCATAGCCAACGGCGACATGGCCCGCGTGGGCAGGGTGCGTCGTTACGAGGAGCTGCACGGCTTGCGTTTCGTGGAGGCGTCGCTGTCGTTCCCCGACTACGACGATGCGCCGGTATATGCCAAGGTGATGCTCGACACCCTCTCGTGCGCCACCCCCTCGCTCGACAGGGAGGCGTCGCAGAGGCTGTTCGAGGGGTTGAACGCCGACTACTCCGAGTATACCCGCAAGAGCGAGAGGTACAAGAAGATAAAGGAGGACGACTACTACAACGCCCTGCAGATAAAGTTCGGTTATGCCGTCACCTGTCACAAGGCTCAGGGCGGGCAGTGGAGCGCCGTCTTCATCGACCGCATGCTATGGGGCGAGGAGACGATCACCATAGAGCTTCTGCGATGGCTCTATACCGCCATAACCCGAGGAGTCGAACGCATATATTTCATAGGTTTCGACGACCAGTTCTTCGTATCTCCCCCTGACTACTGGTAGGGGGGAGGCACAGCCCCCTTTTTGAATCGACTTTATATGTCGGTGAATCTGTCGCAGGCGGGCGAAAACGGCATGTGAGGCGGGCTTTCCCGGAGATAGGTATGCGGTGTCGCGTATGCGGCTCGGGCATGGTGTCGGACGGGATTGTCGCCGGCTCTTTCGGTCGTCGGGGACAAAAATATCGTGCGAAAATTTGTTCTCTCGAAAAAAGGGGCTACCTTCGTCCTGTATTGTGTTATTAAGATGCTATTTAATATAGCCTAAAAAATACTGAATAATGGATAAGAAAACTGAAACAGCGCTCGATGACGTGGTTATACGTTTTTCCGGCGACTCGGGCGACGGTATGCAGATGACCGGCACCCTGTTCACCGATACCTCGGCATATCTGGGTAACGGTGTCTCTACTTTCCCCGATTTTCCCGCCGAGATACGCGCCCCGCAAGGTACCGTGAGCGGCGTATCGGGCTTCCAGCTCCACTTCGGCAGCCATCGTGTCAACACCCCTGGCGACTATTGCGACGTTCTGGTCGCGATGAACCCCGCCGCACTCAAGGCCAACGCCAAGTGGCTCAAAAAGACGGCTACCGTCATAGTCGACATCGACTCGTTCAACGACAAGGGCATCGAAAAGGCCGGCTTCAAGAGCGACAATCCGTTCGAGGAGCTGGGCATAGAGGGTTACAACATCGTCTACGCCCCCATCACATCCATGACCAAGGAGACGCTCAAGGATAGCCCGCTCGACAACAAGAGCGTCGTCAAGTGCAAGAACATGTTCGCACTGGGTATCTGCTACTTCATGTTCAACCTCCCGTGCGACCATACCGAGCGTTTCATCGACAAGAAGTTCGGCAAGAAGCCCGATGTGGCCGATGCCAACAAAAAGGTGCTCAACGCCGGTTACAACTACGCTCATAACACCCACACCTTCGCCAGCACCTACACCGTCGCTCCGGCTACCCTCGAAAAGGGTACCTACCGCAGCATCGACGGTAATCAGGCTACGGCGTGGGGCTTCATAGCCGCTTCGGAGAAGAGCGGTCGTCCCCTCTTCTGCGGCTCATATCCCATCACCCCGGCCACCCATATACTCGAGGAGTTGGCCAAGCGCAAGGATTTGGGCGTCAAAACATTGCAGGCCGAGGACGAGATAGCCGGCATCTGTACCTCCATAGGTGCGGCATACGCTGGCAGTTTCGCCGTCACCACCACGTCGGGTCCCGGTCTCTCGCTCAAGAGCGAGGCTATCGGTCTGGCGGTCATGACGGAGCTTCCGCTCGTTATAGTCGACGTTCAGCGCGGCGGCCCCTCTACCGGTCTGCCCACCAAGACGGAGCAGAGCGACCTGATGCAGGCTCTGTGGGGACGTAACGGCGAGTGCCCGCTGGTGGTGATAGCCGGTAGCACCCCCTCCAACTGTTTCCACTACGCCTTTATGGCCGGTAAGATAGCTATGGAGCACATGACCCCCGTCATATTGCTCAACGACGGCTTCATCGCCAACGGTTCGGAGCCGTGGCGCATACCCTCCATGAAAGACTATCCCGCCATCAATCCTCCCATCGTGACAGAGGCTCCCGAGGGCGGCTACATGCCCTACGCACGCGACGCCGAGCGTCTGGCGCGCCGTTGGGCCCTGCCCGGCACCAAGGGTGTGGAGCATCGCGTGGGCGGTCTCGAGAAGGACTTTATAAAAGGCTCGGTATCGCACGACCCAATCAACCACCAGCGCATGGTCGACATTCGTCGTGACAAAGTGGCGCGCGTGGCCGACTATATCCCCGAACAGACCGTCTACGGCTCCGAGAACGGCGGCGAGCTTCTCGTAGTGGGCTGGGGCGGCACATGGGGCCACCTCTACAGCGCTGTCAAGGCGTTGCGCGAGGAGGGCAAAGACGTGTCGTTGTGCCACTTCAACTATATCAACCCGCTCCCCAAGAACACGGGCGACATATTGGCGCGTTACAAGAAGATAGTGGTATGCGAGCTCAACGATGGTCAGTTCGCTAACTATCTGCGCATGACCCATCAGAAGTTCGACTACAAGCAGTTCAACAAGACGCAGGGTCTGCCCTTTACCGTGACCGAGCTGGTCGACAAATTCAACGAGCTTTTAGCCGAGTAAAACAACACTAACAGGAAAGACAATGGAAAATTGCAAATATACAGCGGCCGATTTCAAGAGCGACCAGGAGGTGAAGTGGTGTCCCGGATGCGGCGACCACGCGATTCTCAACGCGGTGCAGAAAGCTCTGCCCGAGGTGGCCGAACGGCTCAACTACACGCATGAGCGTTTCACTTTCGTGTCGGGCATAGGTTGCTCGTCGCGCTTCCCCTATTATATGCAGACGTTCGGTTTCCACGGCATCCACGGACGTGCGGCGGCCATAGCTACCGGCGTCAAGGTGTCGAATCCCAAGTTGAGCGTATGGCAGATATCGGGCGACGGCGACGCTCTGGCCATAGGCGGTAACCACTTCATACACGCCATCAGGCGCAATATCGACATCAATATCATACTGTTCAACAACGAGATATACGGCCTTACCAAAGGTCAGTACTCTCCCACCTCCAAGCTCGGCAAGATAACCAAGACATCGCCGTTCGGTACCATCGAGCACCCCTTTACCCCCGGTGAGCTCGTGCTCGGTGCGCGCGGTACATTCTACGCCCGCTCGTTGGACGTAGAGATCAACACCACCAAGGAGTGTCTTGTGGCGGCGGCCGAACACGACGGCACGTCTGTAACCGAGGTGTTGCAGAACTGCGTGATATTCAACGACAAAACGCACGACCAGTTCGCCAACAGAGAGTGGCGCGAAGACCGTACCATAACGCTCCGTCACGGCGAGCCCATGATATTCGGCAAGAATCGCGACAAGGGTCTCGTGCTCGAGGGTTTGGGTCTGCGCGTTGTCACCATAGGTCAGGACGGATGGACCGAGAAGGATATTCTCGTTCATGACGCCCACAACCCCAACCCCGGCATACACATGATGCTCGTGGGTATGCGTTACCCCGACTATCCGGTGGCGTTGGGTGTCATACGCGATGTCCCCGACAAGACCTACGACCAGTCGCTTCAGAAACAGGTCGACGAAATCCACGATACCGCCAAAATCCACAACGTGGATGAGTTGCTTCACAGCGGCGATACGTGGGAGCTTTAGCCGTAATGAAAAAAGGGGCCTTGCACGACGAGCAAGGCCCCTTTTTTATTGACGATGGCTGTCTTTTAACCGTGAGGTGTCTTTATCCCCAAAGTATCTCGTAGGGGTCCGTGCCTCGTAGCGTGTACGTGCGCACCACACAACGTGCACACCTCGCGGCGGGTGCATCTCGCGGTTGGCACACCTCGCGGCTGGCGGGGAGTAAGGGCGGAGGGCAGGCCAATGCCGAACAAGCGGAAAGGCTGTGGATTGCCGACGTGCAATCGTGCCTCCGCTGAGGGGGAATTTGTCCGCCGCGAGGTGCGGCCCGTTCGGCATCCGTTCTCCGGGCCGGAGAGCGGAAATTGTGTTTCTTGCTCCGCACCTTTAGGCGGATATAAGTCTTGCCGGACACGTGCTGTTATGGAAAACAAAAATCGCCGTAATCTCATGATTGCGGCGATTTTTGTTATATGCGGGGCTGTTGTCAGCCGTTTACTATGTCGCGGAACAATCTCCTCATTCCGGTCTCTCTGTCGATGATTGCATGCAGCTGGTCTATGGCTACGCGTTCCTGCTCCATAGTGTCGCGGTATCGTACGGTGACGGTGCGGTCTTCGAGGCTCTGGTGGTCTACCGTCACGCACAAGGGGGTGCCTATGGCGTCGTTGCGGCGGTAGCGTTTGCCGATGCTGTCTTTCTCGTCGTAAGAGACGTTGAAGTCGAATTTGAGCTCGTCGATTATCTCCTGTGCCAGCTCGGGCAGGCCGTCTTTCTTGACGAGGGGCAATACCGCGGCCTTGAAGGGGGCGAGCGGTGCGGGTATGCGTAACACCACGCGGCTGTCGTTTTCGAGTTGCTCTTCGAGATAGGCGGCCGAGAGCACCTGCAACACCATGCGGTCTACGCCTATGGAGGTCTCTATCACGTAGGGTGTGTAGCTCTCGCCGGTCTCGGGGTCGAAGTACTGTATCTTGCGGCCCGAGAACTTGGCGTGGTTGCTGAGGTCGAAGTCGGTGCGCGAGTGTATGCCCTCCACCTCCTTGAAGCCGAACGGGAAGTCGAACTCTATGTCGGTGGCGGCGTTGGCGTAGTGTGCCAGCTTCTCGTGGTCGTGGAAGCGGTACATGTCATCTCCGAAGCCGAGGGCGCGGTGCCAGCGCATACGGAAATTCTTCCAGTGGTCGAACCACTTCATCTCCTCGCCGGGACGTACGAAGAACTGCATCTCCATCTGCTCGAACTCGCGCATTCTGAATATGAACTGACGGGCCACTATCTCGTTGCGGAAAGCCTTGCCTATCTGCGCTATGCCGAACGGTATCTTCATGCGGCCGCTCTTCTGCACGTTGAGGAAGTTGACGAAGATGCCCTGCGCCGTCTCGGGACGCAGATATATTGTGCCGGCGCCGTCGCTCACCGAGCCTATCTTGGTCTCGAACATGAGGTTGAACTGACGCACGTCGGTCCAGTTCTTGGTGCCCGACACGGGGCATGCTATCTCCAGATCCTCTATGAGGCTCTTTACCGCCGCAAGGTCGTTCGCCGTCAGCGCCTCCACCATGCGTGCGTTGGCGCTGTCGCGTTTGGCCTCTATCTCCTTTATGCGGCCGTTGGTCTGACGGAAAAGGGGCTCGTCGAAGCTGTCGCCGAAACGTTTGCGCGCCTTGGCCACCTCTTTCTCTATCTTCTCGTCCTGTTTGGCTATCCAATCCTCGATGAGCACGTCGGCGCGATAACGCTTCTTGGAGTCTTTGTTGTCGATGAGCGGGTCGTTGAATGCCCCTACGTGGCCCGACGCCTCCCATACGCGGGGGTGCATGAATATGGCGGCGTCTATGCCTACGATGTTGCCGTGGAGGCGTACCATGGCCTCCCACCAGTATCTCTTTATGTTGTTCTTTAGCTCCACGCCGAGCTGTCCGTAGTCGTAGACGGCGCTCAGACCGTCGTATATCTCGCTCGACGGAAAGATGAATCCGTACTCCTTGCAGTGGGCTACCAGTTTTTTGAAAAGTTCTTCCTGGGTCATGACTTAATTAAGATTCGTATATGTTTCAGAAGATAAATTTTCGCCTTATGGCTTCGGCTTGATTATCTTTGCGCAAAGATAACTATCTTTGTGCTAAAATTTAACTTTAGTGGCCAGAATTTTAGCCGTCGATTACGGAAAGAAACGTACCGGGATAGCGGTCACCGACCCGCTGCAGATAATAGCCGGCGGTCTCACCACCGTCGATACGCCGCGCCTGCTCCCGTTTATAAAGGAGTATGTGGGCCGGGAGGAGGTCCAGACCATAGTGGTGGGGCTTCCGCGTACCGTCAGAGGCGACTATTCCGAGAGTTTCAGATACATAGCCCCTTTCGTGGAACGTCTCAGGGCGGAGTTGCCGGGCGTGGAGGTGGTCTATCACGACGAGCGTTTCACCACCAAGATGGCCATGCAGTCGATGATAGAGGCCGGTGCCACCCGTAGTCAGCGCAACAACAAGTCGGGCGTGGTCGACATGGTGAGCGCGGCCATCATATTGCAGTCCTACATGGACAGCCGTAAGGGGTAATGGCAATAATGGCGGGCCGTAGCGGTTATTATTACGGCCGGTTGGCAGTTTTTGAAACAGGGGTGCGCCCCGCAATATATTAAGGAGATGATCTATCCTATCTATATCTACGGTTCGTCGGTGCTCCGCAAGGTGGCCGAGAATGTCGCTCCGGATTATCCGGGGCTTAAAGAGTTGGTCGCCGACATGTTCGAGACCATGTACGAGAGCGACGGCGTGGGGCTGGCCGCTCCGCAAATAGGCAAGTCGTTGCGTATGTTCGTCATAGATGCCGACCCTTTCAGCAAGGACTATCCCGAGGGCAAGGGGTTCAAGCGCGTCTGCATCAATCCCGAGATAGTCGGACATTCCGAAGAGACATGGATTTTCAACGAGGGTTGCCTCAGTGTTCCCGGTGTGCATGAGGATGTCGAGCGTCCCGCCGAGGTTAAGGTGCGCTATCTCGACGAGAACTTCGTAGAGCACGTCGAAGATCTCGACGGCATAAAGGCCCGTGTGTTCCAGCACGAGTTCGACCATCTCGACGGCAATGTCTTCACCGACCGTCTGGCCCCCATCCGCAAGACGCTGATAAAGGGGCGTCTGCAGAAGATGTCCAAGGGCAACTACAAGGCCGCCTACCGTTGCAAACAGGTGAAATAGGCCTGAGGGTGTAGGGCCTTGCGGGCTTTGCGGTTTGGCCAGAGGTATCGCCTCTCGGCATGAGCCGGTGTGATTAGTTTGTAGGATTATTCCGGTTTTTCATTGTATAAGGTGAAACAAAAATCGTAATATTTCGTATATAAATTATATTGTTCGTCCTAAACGTAACAGAGGACGATTCTGTATATTGTAAATCGACCCATGAAATTATCTCAGTACAATTACGACCTGGCCCCGGAGATGATAGCCAAATATCCGGCGGAAAACCGGGATGAATCGAGGCTTTTGGTGCTCGACCGCAAGAGCGGAAAGATAGAGCATAAGATATTCAAGGACATAACCGGATATTTCAAGGACGGCGATGTCTTCGTCTATAACGACACCAAGGTGTTCCCCGCACGCCTCTACGGCAACAAGGAGAAGACCGGCGCAGAGATAGAGATATTCCTTCTTCGCGAGCTCAACGCCGAACAGCGTCTGTGGGACGTTCTGGTTGACCCGGCCCGCAAGATACGCATAGGCAACAAGCTCTATTTCGGCGAGGACGACCAGCTGATAGCCGAGGTGATAGACAACACCACCTCGCGCGGCCGTACCCTCCGCTTCCTCTTCAGTCTCATATACACATCAACGAGCCCCCGCGACTAACGCGAATCACCTGAGACGT